>JBFFVR010000224.1:0-2920 GCA_041570685.1 Promineifilaceae bacterium (SeqCode) | reverse complement strand
CGACTGATGAGCAGCTACGTAGTCAGATAAAGGCTGCTTCGGCCGAAAAATATTCTACCGAACAGATAGAGGACATAATAGCTGATTCGCTATTGACGGATGGCCAATTTTTGGGTCGTCTGGACGCGAGAGAACTAGCACTCATCATGAGGAATGTCGTCTACAACGTTTTTGACCAGCACAAAATCGCGGGGCGTGGTTTAGGCCTAATTCACAATGTTCCTTCGATGAAAGTTGGCATTAAAGAACAACAAGCCAAGATATGTTTTGTTGTCCACATTCACAAACCCATTGTCGCTTTCCTCGAATTTAAATATCGTTTGATTAATGATTCGGTATCGGTCGCTCCGGCAGTACGTCTTAAGACGGGATCATTAAGCATCACTGAGCACACTAGGCGCTTTGACCTGAAAGCAAAGACAGCATTGGCAGCCATCAATATCGAAGAGTTAGCTCGAAAGGAATTAGCCGACCCCATGAGCGTCATCTGTAGCACCCTCCCTCCTCAGCTAAAAAAACGCGGGGCAACCGGTGTCATCACCTGCGCGGATCTAACGCTGACGGATCGGCATTTAGAGGTCTGTTTGAAGGGGAAATTTAAGGTCTTAAAATAATATGCAGGATTCAGATTAATTTGCGTGGGTGCATAGAACTGTCTTAACCGGCTGAGAACAGGTTGTAGATTTGTTCGCCCCAAATAATCATCACGATTCCACTAGTCGCCAGAAAAGGACCATAAGCAAAGTAGCTTCGACGTGAACCCCGTCGAGTAATGAGCACCAGAATAGCCCACAAGCCCGCTAGCAGAATTCCGAAAACAAGAGCAAAAAGAATGTATTGGAAACCCAACATCGCGCCTAACATCGTCGCGAGGGTGACGTCACCAAAGCCAAGCGCACCACGGCCAAATATTCGTTCACCCAGGAAAAAGAGCAAAAAAAAGATAATGAATCCAGTAATAGCTCCGACAATGGACAAACGGAAAGTGTTTTGAGTCAAAAAGTAACTCGCTACTAGGGCGAAAGCGGTTGTCGGAAAGGTCACAACATGTAACACAAGTCGATGTTCAATATCGATGATGATAACCAATATTAAAACCGCAACGTAGACGCTATAGATCAACAGATCTGTTGGAGGTTGGATAAACCAGGGCAATATCGCAAAAAGCAACAAAGTAGTTATTTCTGCGAGAATTGAACGACGCCGAGTCGGCAAATTACAGGATGGACATTTTCCTCCCTGCAACAGTTGACCTATCGCAAGCCAGCCGCCCGCAGCATACTCATGGCCGCAACGAGGACAATGGGGTCTGCGCGGCTGTACTCTCGCGGGGAGATCATCCGCCAGAACATTAATCAGACCACCAGCAAATAATCCGATAATAGCAAACAATAGATTCAACATCAGAATCTCAACTACACTGCATCCATGATATAGGCTATCAAATCATAGCGTCCGAAGACAGGTATCATATAGACCCCTTGTACAACTGGGCGCAATTCCTCAAGTATCTCTTGGGCGATCGTAACGCCTGTTTCTTCGCTGTTGGGAACAAACTTCATTTTCTCGCGAATGTCATCTGGAATCGTGATACCGGGCACTTCATTGTACAAAAACTCGGCATTCCGGGCGCTGTACAATGGCTGTATTCCGGCAACAACGGATAGTATGGGAACCCCGTATTCCTTTTAAAAGTTATTGATAAACTCCCATGCTATCTTAGGATTGAATACCGGCTGCGTTATGGCAAAATCTGCCCCATTTCGCATCTTCCTATTGATAAGCACCATCTCTCTAGCTTCAGCCACTGGTTCGAGATTAAGACTGCAACCTGCAGAAAAACGCGTAGGTTGATCTATTTTTCTACCAGCCTGATCGAGTCCTTAGTTTAGCTGTTTCTTTATCAACTGGATAAGGCCACTTGGTACTATATCGAAGTTGTCCATCGCCTCCGGATACTCACTAATTTGCGTTGGATCACCCATAACAACCATAAGATTGCTGATATTCAAGGCATGGGCTGCCAGCAAATCTCCATGAATCCTGAGGAGATTTCGACCTCTCGCAGGAAAATGCAAAATAGCCTCAAGCCCGACTTCTGTTTGCACCAGATGCGCTACGGCCCAGGCGCTCATTCGCATTCCAGGCAGCGGACTATCTGCAACATTAATAAGATTAGCTCCAGATTCTTTGAGCATAATGGATGCTGCCAACAATCTTTTGGCTGTACTACCTCTCGGGGGCTCATTTCGATGGTCACTACGTAGCGACCATCTTCTAGTGCCAAAATAAACTGGGTTGGTTCATCGACCGTGCTGACGATGGATAAAGCTTCAGCTTGAAAAAGGTCTACAATTATACCGCTACTTTATCGAACTTGAGTGTCCAGTGTAAGTTGCATGGCTGCAATGTGGCTCTCGTTCGTACCGCAGCAGCCTCCAATTATTTTTACTCCAAGCTGGGAAAAAGACCGAGCATATTCAGCGAAATAGCTAGGGGTAGCCGGATAATGAACGTGACCGCCCTCGTGTTGTTGGGGACATCCAGCTTTGGGTGGGGCAACTAATATCATACCTCGTGACCGGGTCTTCAAGGTCGCTAAGACACGCAATACCTGAACAGGTCCCCCACTACAGTTTACCCCAATCGCATCCAGATCGAGCAGGGAGATACGTTCGCCTAAATCTTCCGGCGAATCACCCAATATAGTTCGATCGTCTCGAGTAAAAGTGATCATGCCGATGATGTGTATATCCGGAACCAATGAACAGGCAGCCTGAACAGCCAAATCCAATTCAATTAGATCAGAAATCGTCTCAATAATGAACAGATCCTCTCCTGCCCCATTGCTCTGATTAACGGGCTCACCAGCTAGAGCGGAAAGTTGCTCTGTGAAGGCGTTCACAGCAGCCGCTTTGCT
>JBFFVR010000223.1:0-2952 GCA_041570685.1 Promineifilaceae bacterium (SeqCode) | reverse complement strand
GTGAAATCCGTGGTTGGGTTCAGAATATGCAGAATGCCCTGAGTCAATTACGCGAGGATATCAGCGAAGATCAGCAGCAACCTAGCTCTGATTAATAACCTGTTTTTGCCAATTGTTCATATTGACCCGAAATGGATTAGGGTCATCAGTTAAGATATGAAGTTGTTGGATTGCTAGGCTGAACATTTCCATCTTATTGGGCTAATCATCTAGAAGTCAACTACCCATGGAGACTTAATGGGACAGCAAGCTAAATTTGAGGGTGAGTGGTTTTCTATTCTGACCGATTCAATCCATGGCGAATATGTTCATTCAGGAAGTGAGGTCTTAATTGTTCCGCTAACGGATGATGACGAAGTGATCTTAACGAGCGAACCTTCGGCTGCATTTGAAGGTGAAACGCTTATCTTGCCTGGGGGAGAGACTGAGGCTGGCGAACCCCACATTGATACAGCTAATCGAGAATTACAGGAAGAGATTGGCTACAGGGCTACTGAGTTAGAGTTTTTAGCTGAGTTAAGACCATTCTCCAAATACTTGACTGTGCGGTCCTTCGTCTTCGTGGCTCGCAATTTGAAGGCCAGTTCTATGGAGGGCGATGAAAATTACACCATCCAAAAAGTAGTGGTTTCGCTAGCCGATTTTGAGTCACTTATTACTGATGGTCGCCTACACGATGCACGGGTAATCGCAGCCCTCTATTTAGCGCGTCAATTTCTGGCTTCCCGATCCTGAAACCACTTTCCAAAGAGACCCAGTAATTAAAGAGCCTTATGCTCTCACTAAATCAGCAGAATGAGTATCGCCAGCAGTATCGTCGAGAGCATCCCGACTGGAGGCCGGCGACTGAGATTTATGCGGATCTGGTGCGCCAATGGCTACGACCAGAAAGTCAGATTCTTGATCTCGGTTGTGGGCGGGGTGGATTGGTAGAACAACTCGAGCATCCTCTCAATCTGGTTGTAGGTCTCGACCCCGACCTGAATTCACTCCGGGACCATCGTCTGATTAATAACCGGCCGATGTTAGATCGGGTCAATTCTCAAAGCCAACGTTTGCCGTTTGCTAAATCGAGTTTCGATCTAATATTTGCCAGTTGGGTATTAGAGCACTTAGCTCATCCAGAAACAGATTTTGGCCAAATCGGCCGTATCTTGCGTCCGGGTGGCATCTTTGTCTTCATAACCCCGAATGCGCGTCATCCTTTGACAACCTTGAATCATTTGCTAGGACGCTTTGGCAAGACACAAGATAAATTAGTCGAGCGATTTTATGGTCGGGTTTCGGCCGATACGTTTCCGGCTTACTATCGCGCCAATACCACCGCTGACCTGGAGCTTTTAGCAAAGTTAGGTAATATGCACCTGGCAACGCTATATTCCATTCCAGATCCAAGCTATCTAGCATTCAATAAAACAGCCTACCGGCTATCACAATGGCTAGAAAAACGTTTGTCATCTGAAAGACAAATTCATTTGGTTGGCTTGATGCGAAAAAACAGTCGCTAAGGATATTTCCGCCATTTTTTGGAGCCGTTTTTTATTTATCCTTTCCCTAGGTAGAATTGGCTACATGGATCTATCATTTGCTTTGGAGAAAGCTGTTGAATCAGCCCAGATAGCTGGCGATCTATTGCGCCAGGGTCTGGCAGCTGAAAAAACGATCAAAAATAAGAGTTCAGAAGTCGATTTGGTGACTGAGTTCGATGAAGCGGCCGAAAAACTTATCGTTGCCCGGATTCAAGAGGCCTTTCCTGACCACGTGTTGATAACAGAAGAAGGAAGCCAGCTCACAAATAACCAGGCTCCAAGAACTATCAATTCAAGCTATACCTGGTATATTGATCCCCTGGACGGCACCAATAATTTCGCTCATGGCTACCCTGTATTTGCGGTCTCAATTGCACTTTATCAGCGCGAGCAACCATTGCTAGGGGTGGTTTATGACCCAAGTCGTGATGAACGTTTTGAGGCTGTAGCAGGTCAAGGCGCATACCTTTCAAAAAATGGAAACCAGACCAAACTTCAAGTTAGCGAGGCTTCACAGCTTGTCGAGGGTCTCCTGGCAACCGGTTTTCCATATGACCGCCACCATGCAAAAGTCGACAATGTTTCGCAACTATCCGCCTTTTTAAAAAAAGCGCTTGGAATCCGCCGCTCCGGATCTGCGGCCCTCGATCTGGCTAATGTGGCAGCCGGCCGTTTTGATGGTTTTTGGGAATTTCGACTCAGTAGTTGGGATGTAGCTGCCGGTGCCTGCCTCGTGAAAGAAGCTGGCGGGCGGATAAGCAATATCGATGGTCAACCATGGAAAATTTCGCCGTTCAATTCTTTGATTGCCAGCAACGGCCACATTCATGCTGCCATGGAGGCTGTTCTTAAGGCTAATAAGTAGGGCACTTTCAACAGTGTGGCTCTGCCAGTATCGGAAATTTTGATATGAACCAGTCAACTACTCCTGATAGGATATCTACTAAACTAATCGGACCGCTATACGCCCTTCTTTACTGGACCGTTAAGAACAAGTTTCTTGGTTTTACGATCGCTGGCTGGTTAAAGAACTTGCCCTTTTTTTTGGCGATCTTTGCCTTTCTGTTAGGTTGGGGACTTGGCATTTTCATCCTGTTTATAGGACTGACAATTGGCTTACGAATATTGTATTGGATAGCGAAAAGAAATGGATTTATTCGATTCGAGCCAAGCGGCGAAACGAAGGCTAATTCAGATGGCCAAATGATAGTCCCGGATAAAAAGGTGGAAATCAATGCCACGGGAAAATTCAGCGTAAAGAATCTAGAAACCTATGTGGTCCGAAAGCAAGCAGAATACTGGCGAGTACCCATGGGCGATCATGCCGTGATGGTCAAACAAGGCGCTAATCGTTATCTGTATCAGTTCATAAAAGCCGATTTGATTGAGAGCATAGTAGCGGGCACATTGTGCCACGGGAGAC
>JBFFVR010000222.1:0-2960 GCA_041570685.1 Promineifilaceae bacterium (SeqCode) | reverse complement strand
GACGAATCTTATACTCAAGAAAATTGGGCTCGATCTAACGAACGCCATTCTGGACGGCATGGATAATAAAGGGGCAATCATTGAAGCCATTGCGGATTATCCAGATACTGCCATACTATCATTTCAGTAAACCCTTGACCGTTAGCAATTTGCTGACCATTAGTCGTGTAATAGAAAGCATCCATGTAGGTGGGTTGAGTCAGTAGCCATAGCCATATTGCTTGAATGGCCAAGCCCAGCAGAGCAACAAGCAACCAATCTAATCGCCTGGTTGCAGCCAGGTTCTGATGTTGATCCCCGGTCGATTCTTCAACCATCTTTGGCTCTCGCGACGTTCCTTTCGTTAGCTCGATAACTGATGAATCACTCATCATCAACTCGGGTGTAAACAGAAGAGATATTATCGCTGTAGCTTTCTTTCCAGCCGTCACTGGTCGCTAACACACTGCTCAATGGACTTCCAAGTTCCGTTAAAACATAGTCCACTGCAAATTCATCGAGAGGTTCTTCCCAACTATTGGTAACATCAAAGGTTTGGCGGTAAAAATGCAGGAAATCGTCCCCGTATACATCAGCCCGACCATCTACAAATACCGGAAAACCCCGCCAGATGAGGTATCCTCCCCATCCATAACTGTTGTAACCTCTACTTTGTGCAAGTTCCTGTTGTTCAAGAAAGTCGACCGCCTCGACAGGATATCGCTGGCTGATGGCCAGATCATTTCGACCAGCGATATTAACGATCCATCCAATAGCCACAATAGCCACCAGGGCGAATATCGCCCAATTGACGATCTTTATATTAACACTGGTTTCTACTAACGGAATTTCTTGTCGTACCAACCTATTAAAGCGAGTACCTTCCAAACTAATTACAAGGTAACGGGCGATTATTGGGCTGCTGACAAGAGCAAAGAGTGGGATATGCCTTACAGATAAAAGACCGGCGGCAGCGGTCAACATGAATAATAATGCATCGGTCAGCGTTGGTCGGATGCGGCTTGTCACAAATACGGTGATGCCGGCAAATAACATGATCGCGAAAGGCCAAAACAAAGGCGAGTGAAAATTAGCGGATTGCCACTCCTGTATATATTGCTGCATGGCACCACTACCCAAAGTCTGGAACGGGTAGATCCATAATTCGGGTCCGTTAGGATTTATTACAGCCACTAGAAATGACAGGAGTGTCAATAGCGTCAGATGGCCAATTTCTGATGCACTTAATCCTCTTTTAGAAGGTGCTCGGAGCAAGAGCTGACCCGTCTCGCCGATAACATAGATTATTAAGATCGCTATGCCAAATAGATAACCACTATGTAGATTTGCCCAAACAATAGTCAAAACCGGTAGAAGCCAAAGGAGCCGCTGGTTGATATTCCTGTCCTTGTAACCTTCGATGAGAAAAATGAATAGCCCGGTAAGCAGAAGATTGAACATCTGTGGGCGTACACCCCATAGCGGTGCCGAAGCCAGAGCCGCAAGAAGGATCACGAAGGCAGCTAGATAAGGACGACCGTCACATCGCAGGTAGACCAGCCAAAAGGCAGCGGCGATAATGCCGGCAAATAAGATAATTAATCCGATTAATTCAAACGGCTGATAGGCTAACCACAGGAATAGTTGCGAAAGCCACTCATGCGTTACCCACTTTTGACCGAACACAGTAAAAGAAAATGGATCTTGTCGAGGAATGCCTTGTTGCCAGATATATTCACCCGTCCGCAAGTGCCACCATAGATCGGGATCCAGGGTCTCGCGAATCGCCATCGTAAATAACGAAAGCAATAATAAGGTTTCAAATAATTTTCTGGCAGACATGCAAGGCTAACGAAACTTCGCCCGGCTTTCTTAACTTTCCCCTTCGTTAGGACGGCGGGCATAAACTGTAAACAAATCGCCGAAATTAACCGGCACAAGAACTTCCTCTAGCCCCGTAAACCGAACGAGGCCGGCAACAACTTTACCCATTGAAGCGTTTAGTCCAGTGACACGACTCACTAAATAGCGCAGACTGAGGTAACGTCCCTGAGAGCCTTCCCAAATGACCTCAAATTGATTCTTTTCTAGAAGACGACGCATGGTTGCACGACCAAAATAGTGAACGTGCATATCCATCAACCAGGGCCATCGCTGACCCATTAATCTGGCGACTAAGCTATCTATATCCATGGTATGTATAGCAAGCCTACCCCCAGGTTTCAATAGCTCATAACACCTAGCAAGCTCGGTCGACGGATCGTCAAGATGTTCAATTACGTCCCACAAGGTGATTACATCAAATCGGCGATTTTTAAGCTCTGGCGATTCAAGCGTGCCATGAAATACTGGGATTCCATTGGCCTGCGCCATGCCGGCAGCCCAATCAGAAGGCTCGACCCCAATCGCTTGCCATCCCTGTTGGCAGGCAACTTCGACAAATATTCCGACGTAGGCGCCAACATCGAGAAGTTCACGACCAGCTCCAGGTCCCGTGATTTTTTCTATAGATTCAAGGTGTTTGGCAAAGGTTTTTTCCCGTCCCAATCGTTCGATTACATATGTTTCGTCCTCAACGGAATCGTAGGCTTCCAACAGCTCGGAGCCTGACCAGCGAGGATTAGCATAAACGTGCTCGCAAACATTGCACTGAACTATTTGTGGATGGTGCCCATACCCGGGGCTTGTGCAGCGAAAAGCATCCACAGATAATTCTGCCGAATTTTTGCCAGTGGCGGGGTATCTAAGACGCCAGTCGTCTTGTCCGCATATATTGCAATTCAGATAGTTCATTAGACAACTGAAGCCCGAGTTTGGCGTTTAGGAACACCGCGAATGCGACGCAAAAATAGCCTTATGAGGGTATATTGGGCCTTAACAACTTCGTTGCGGGAGATCTTCGTGGCACCCTTTCGTCGATCTTCGAAGATGATCGGTACTTCACCGATCCACCAACCCCGTCTTTGGCAAAGGTAAAGCAT
>JBFFVR010000221.1:0-2974 GCA_041570685.1 Promineifilaceae bacterium (SeqCode) | reverse complement strand
CCCTTTATCAACCAGTCGATTTAAGGCTGAAATTAGCTTGGCGACATCATGGGAATGTAAACCAACCGATGGCTCATCAAGGATGTAAATTGTTTTACCTGTAGCAATTTTTGACAGTTCTCTACTGAGCTTAACGCGTTGCGCTTCACCACCACTAAGCGTTGGGGCGGGCTGACCCAAATGAATATAACCTAGGCCCACCTCAGCCAATGTTTTTAGCTTTCGTTGGATGCGTGGGATATTAGCGAAAAATTCCAGCGCTTCATCCACACTTAGATCGAGAACTTCAGCGATGTTGAGTCCTTTATAGGTGATCTGAAGCGTTTCCCGATTGTATCGCGCGCCGTGGCATACATCACAAGGCACGTAAATGTCAGGTAAAAATTGCATCTCAATGCGATTTTGCCCTTGCCCTTGACAAGCCTCACAGCGCCCGCCCTTTACATTGAAGCTGAAACGTCCAGGCTTGTACCCACGGATCTTACTTTCAGGCATACTAGCAAACAGCTCTCGAATGGGATTAAAGAGGTTTGTATATGTTGCCGGGTTTGAACGCGGTGTGCGGCCGATCGGACTCTGGTCGATCTCGATGACTTTATCTATATATTCGAGGCCCTCTATTGAGCGATGAGCTCCCGGCAATTCCCTGGATTTGTAGAATACTTGATAAAGTCGCTTGCTTAATATCTCTATGAGAAAAGAGCTTTTGCCACTTCCACTGACACCGGTTATGCAAACGAACTTTCCAAGTGGAATTTCAAAGTTGATATCCTTGAGATTGTTTTCGCTGGCCCCTTGAACAACCAAGGAATGACCCGTACCGGCCCGACGCTTCTTGGGAACCGGAATTTGTTTCCGGCCACTCAAATAATCTCCAGTTAATGATGACAAATCAGTTGTGATCGTGTCTGGGGTTCCTTCGGCGACAATATGTCCTCCGTTTCGACCAGCTCCCGGTCCAAGATCGACTATCCAGTCGGCCTGCCGGATAGTCTCTTCATCATGCTCAACAACCAGAACAGTATTGCCCAAATCTCGCATGCCCTTTAAGGTATGAATTAAACGTTCGTTATCTCGTTGATGCAGGCCAATGCTAGGCTCATCAAGGACATATAGAACGCCCATGAGCCGACTTCCTATCTGCGTTGCCAGACGAATGCGCTGGGCTTCACCACCGCTTAAAGTACCCGCGGAACGATCAAGCGAAAGATAGTCAAGACCAACGTTGATCATGAATTCCAACCTAGCCTTTACCTCCTTCAAAATAGGCGCAGCGATCAGCTGTTCTCGGGTTGTTAATGGTGTTTCCGCATCATCCTGTAACCAATGCGCCCATGCGAGAATCTTCAACACAGGGTTATTTACCAATCCTGCAATTGTCTCGCCAGCAATATCGACGGCTCGGGCAACAGGTTGTAACCGGGTCCCTTCACAGGTGCGACACGGCCGATTAACCATATAGTCTTCCAATTTGTTACGCACGTAATCCGAAGTCGATTCACGGTAACGTCTTTCTAGGTTTGGAATCACACCCTCAAATTTCGTGCGGTAGGTTCGCTGGTGACCCTCACGATTAATGTAATGAACTTCAATCTCTTCTTGGCCGCTACCATAAAGCAATATGCGTCGCTGAGCCTGATTCAACTCGTGGAAGGGAATATCAATTGGGGTGGAGAAGTGATCGGCCGTTGCTTTTAATAGCTGCCAGTAATAGCCTTGTTTATCATCTGTTGGCCAAGCGACGATAGCTCCGCCGTCCAAGGTCAGATCTTTGTTGGGCACCACAAGATCAGGCTCGATTTCTTTCTTTGTGCCCAAGCCCTGACATTCCGGACAGGCACCGTGGGGGCTATTAAAGCTAAAGGTGCGAGGCTCAATATCGGGCACGCTTGTTCCATCATAAGCACAAGCCAGATGTTCCGAATAGAAATGATCCACGGTCGTTTCAGGATCAGTCACATCATTGACAATGACAATACCATTGCCCAAACCCAAGGCCGTTTCGATTGAATCAGTCAAGCGAGAGCGAGCAGCGGCCGCTTCTTCGCCATTATCACCAGGTCGGTGTCGAATGACCAACCTATCGACAACTGCCTCAATGGAGTGATTCTTGTAACGATCCAGTTCCAACTCTTCTTCAACCAGATGCACTTCACCATCAACCCGCACCCGAACAAATCCTGCCTTGCGAATATCCTCAAAGACTGCTTGGTGATGACCCTTGCGATCTTTTATTAGCGGTGCCAGAATCTGAATGCGGTTATCCAAGGGTAAACGTTGAACGCTTTCGACGATCTGCTCAGCTGATTGAGGATGTACTGGTCGACCACAAACTGGACAATGTGGCGTGCCAACACGAGCAAAAAGCAGCCGCAAATAATCGTAAATCTCAGTGACTGTACCAACGGTCGATCTCGGATTATGGCTCACACCTTTTTGATCAATAGAAACGGCCGGACTCAATCCTTCGATCTGATCCACGTCTGGCTTTTCCAATTGCCCTAAAAACTGTCGGGCATAGGCAGAAAGGGACTCGACATAGCGCCGCTGTCCCTCGGCAAAAATCGTATCAAAGGCTAAGGAGGACTTACCTGAACCCGAAAGACCGGTGATGACAATTAGTTTGTCTCGTGGAATCTCGACCGAAATATTCTTCAGGTTATGTTCGCGTGCCCCGCGCACCACGATATTTTCCTGAGACATCATTCTCCTAAAATTAACGATTTGTATCTAGCTCACAGCCCACGCATCTTGCCTGATTACGCTGCTACCGGCAATAAACAGAACGTTTATTCTAACACACCCTGCGAGGTCGATCCATAAGATTTATATTGAAAAAATTATAATCCCATGAACTCACTTTGGTTCTACAGCGCGCAATTTGGCCAGCTCTTTCCTCATTTGCTTCCAAAGCAGTCTGGCTAATCTTTGTAATCATCCTCTGAACAAGAAGATTTGGAACAACCTAACAACT
>JBFFVR010000220.1:0-2996 GCA_041570685.1 Promineifilaceae bacterium (SeqCode) | reverse complement strand
GCTTGTATTTCACCTTGTCTAACGAATAGATCGCGAAAGATCGCAGCGTCCGAAGTAAATTCGCTCTGCTCTCGATCTTCCTGAACATTACTTTTAACGACATTAATTCCGGCGATAGTTTCAGCCAACTCGGAATTCATCTGTCCAAATTGTTCTCGCTGGGCAGCACTGACCGGATTAAGCTGTCGAGTGTAATCGGCTAAAGCAATGCCAAAGAAGAATAGGAACACGACCGGTACGAGCAACAGTTCTGGTTCAACGCTAGCGATCAGAACAATTGGCACGATAATACCTAACAGGGAATCCATTATTAACATGAGCCCAGGGCTGAACATATAATTGAGCTGGCGAACATCGTTGGTAGCCCTGGCCATGATGTCGCCAATTCGCTGGCGACCATGGAATGTTTGGCTTTTACCTAACAAGCTAACGTAGAGCTCTTTGCGACTATCGCGTTCTACCCGTTGGGCGATGAATTCCGTGGAATAGTTGCGAATGAGGCCCATTGTTCCCTGGGCAACGGCCGCCAGGAACACCCCGATCGCCAGGGCGGCAAGAGCTGAAACTAGCCAATCCTCCGTGGAGAGGAGATCAAAGGCCCGACCGATCAGCACCTGGATCAGGCTGTATGCCAGGTTATTGATAACCGCGGCAGCAACAGCAATGAGCGGCAAGACAGGATATCGTAACAAATGCGAGATAATCCAACGTACCGCGCCAGAACGATTGTATGGATATTCGCTTTCTAAATGAAACTCGCGTTTTCTAGCTGATACGGCCACAAATACTGTCCTCGTTCATATACCCAGTTCATCTCTAGCCATTTGATTCGGCTGGATTGAGTCTCCAAGTTTGACCAGTCTAAATACTTTGGGTTGACCAATTAATTATATATCCAAACCAGGTTAGCAGCCGCCAAGTTTAGCCGAAATCAACCTGCTTTGCTGCAAAATCATTTACATTGAATTGACAAGGATCCGGTCAACTGCTATCATGCGGCAGTAATGAAAGGCTTATTGTCTAGGTTTAGTTTCTTTTTTAGCGAACTCTTCAGCGCCGCTACTGCGCAGGAGGTTTGTTGAGCCTGAGACAATAAGGCAAACGAACATCTTGAAACCAGGGACGCGGCATTTACGCCGCGTTTTTTTTTGCATTGGCATGGGTAGGTGGCTATGGTATGCTTTCGGGCTCGTTTACAAAGACTTGAAGAGCAGAATGAGCCACAAAGAAATATTCACAATAGCGGAAATTGAACTATGTTGGAAGAACTCAATCTAATCTATGGGCAGGCATTAGGAAGTTTGCATGAGATCGCTACCCGCGAAGATCTTGAAGCCTGGTACCGCGAAGCCCTAGGACGCAAAGGCCGAGTGACCCAGATGACTCGACAGGTTGGCCAGCTGGAGCCGGAACAACGGCCGGTTTTCGGTCAAAGAGTCAATGAAATCAAACAAGAGCTGCAAGCGGCCTATGAAACCCAATTGGAAAAGATTAGAACGGCCGAGATCGAATCGAAAATCTCCTCCGAAGCGTGGGATGTCACTTTGCCCGGCCGGAGACGTCGTCGAGGTCGGCTACACCCGGCGACGCAAACATTGCGCGAAATCTACCGAATTTGGGGCGACATGGGATTTCAAATCTATCGCAGCCGTGATGTAGAAACGGATGAATACAACTTCGAGCTTCTCAATATCCCCCAACACCATCCTGCTCGTGATATGTGGGATACGTTCCACACCACGACCCCGGGCATGATCTTGCGCACCCATACCAGCCCAGGCCAGATCCATGCCATGCGCGAGTATTATCCGGAACCGATAAGGGTTATCTTGCCAGGTATGTGTTACCGGTACGAACAGATTACCGCCCGTAGTGAAATCCAATTTAACCAGGTGGAGGGTCTGGCTGTAGGTAAGAATATCAGCATGGCAGATCTGAAGGGTACCTTAGCTGACTTCACCAAGCGCATGTTCGGTCAGAATAAAAAGATCAGGTTTAGAGCAAACTATTTTCCTTTCACGGAGCCTAGCGCCGAACTTGATGTTGAATGTATCCTTTGTGGTGGAGACGGCTGTCAGGTGTGTAAATATACGGGATGGCTAGAAATTCTAGGATGTGGCATGGTTCATCCAACCGTGCTTAAAAATGGCGGTTATGATCCTACAAAATACTCTGGATTCGCCTTTGGCATGGGACCAGAGCGAATAGCCATGCTGAAGTACGGCATAGAAGACATCCGCGCTTTTTGGGCAAACGACTTACGTTTTCTGGAACAATTTTAAGTTGACCCCAATCACGCCTGTCAATCCAGTGGTGGGCAATGTTGACGTCGGTGGTTTGTTCTACTCGACATATTAAATGAACTTAGGTAACAGTGTTATGGAGCTGTTAAGAAGATGAAAGTACCAATTTCGTGGTTGCAGGATTATGTTGACATAACGATGTCAATTGAAGAGCTAGGGGAAAAATTGACTATCGCTGGCTTAGAGGTTACTGACATCGAATATATTGGTATTCCTGGGGGAAACGAGACGGGTCGGCTCGTTTGGGATCGCGAAAAATTAGTGATGGGCCAGATCCTAGAAGTCAACAGCCACCCGAATGCCGATCGCCTGGTATTGGCTACCGTGGAATATGGTGCGGAAGAGCACGAGATCGTCGTCACGGGAGCCCCAAATCTTTTTCCTTATTTAGGCCAAGGCGATTTGAGCTCTCAGCAGCTCTACTCCCCCTTCGCCTTAGAGGGAGCAACGCTTTATGACGGGCATAAAGATGGTCAGGTCAAAATGAAACTAAAAGGCCGGCAACTTCGAGGAGTTTATAACCGCTGTATGTTATGCTCAGAGAAGGAGTTGGGTATCAGTGACGAACATGAAGGCATTATGATCCTTTCGGGGGATTATGAATCGGGAATAGCGGTTCAAGATATTTTTGGCGATGCGGTGTTGGATATCGACATTATCCCTAACATCGCCCGCTGCGCCTCTATTGTGGGC
>JBFFVR010000219.1:0-3057 GCA_041570685.1 Promineifilaceae bacterium (SeqCode) | reverse complement strand
CAATGGCGCAAAATATGTTGGGTCACCAATGCGGAATTGGTTAAGATACTACTGGAGCTGCCAACTGTCTAAGCCATCATATCGGCCAGCAAATATTGTACAGCCTTGGCAAGCCGTGCATAATAGTGAGGTTTACTCAAGATAAATTTAATTGGATTAATACTGAGGCTTAAATGACAGATACGAACAAGCGGGTCAAGATTCTTGGAGCCGGTCCGTCAGGTTTGACGGCCGCCATCAATCTGACCCTGGCCGGCTTTCAGGTCGACGTCTTCGAAAAACGGGACGACACGGGCAAACGTTTTCATGGCGATATTCAAGGGTTGGAGAATTGGTCTGCTGAAGAAGATGTTCTCGAAGATTTCGCCCGGATGAATGTGCATGTTAATTTCGATTGCGATCCGTTTCTCGATTTGATCATCACCAACGGCCATAAGACCCGCGTCTCGCAATATGATCAACCGTTATGCTACCTAGTAAAACGAGGAACCCTCAATGGTAGTCTCGACCAGGGCCTAAAACGCCAAGCAATAGATGCCGGGGTCAATATCCGATTTAATGAGACAAGGCCTCCCGAGGAAGTGGATATCGTGGCCACAGGGCCAATATCACGCGAAATCTTCGCGGTCGATAAAGGCATCGTCTTTAAAACAAACTATGAGGACACTAATGTCTTCCTACTAAATGACGAGGCGGCCTATAAGGGTTATTCCTATTTGCTTATAACTAAGGGCTATGGCTGCTTGTGTACTGTTTTGTTCGACAACTTCTCAGATTTAGATGCTAACTTCCAAGTAACTCAAAAGATGATGCAGGAGATGTATGACTTTGATATTCAAGATCCAAAGTCTGTTGCCGGCATTGGCTGTTTTTCAACCCAGAACACCTTCCAAAAAGATGATACGCTTTATACAGGCGAAGCGGCTGGTATCCAGGACTTTATGTGGGGATTTGGCATCAGGACGGCCGTTGAATCAGGTTACCTGGCAGCCCAATCGATCATCAACGACACAGATTATCAAACGATAGCCCAGAATCACTTCGGTCCTAAATTAAAGGCGACTCTGGTTGACCGCTTTTTATGGGAAATTATTCGCTTCAATGACTATCAGATCGTGGTAAGCAAGGGGCTAAATAATAGTCGAGCCAAAAGTTCGTTTGACCTGGGATTTCTCTATAACTTCAGTCGAGTGCACAAGTTGGTATATCCAGCTGCTCGCTGGTATATGCGCCGCCGCTTCCCAAAATTACGCATTTAAGTGGCTATTGAGCGTGTCGAATTTATTTGGTGATCTTGACCGTCTCGCGTATTGATCTAGAAGGGAATATATTTCCCTACCGCTTGTCTGCCCCCATATGTTCCAGAAAATTAGCCAACTGCTCGTAAGGCTGGGCGCCAACGATACCTTGTAAATCGACAGCAAAGGTAGGCACACCCGTTACGCCAATGTTGCGTGCGTACTGCCAATCTTCATCAACGGCCGAGCGCATCAGTCTCTGATCGACCACTTCTTGGGCTTCCTCAACTGGCAAATCTATCTGTTCGACAACGCGCATGAGAACCGAAACATCGCCGATATTTTGTTTACCCACAAAATAAGCCTGGTAAAGCGCCATATTGAACTGTTCGCTCTCCGGTTTTGTCTCTCCCCATTTAGCCAATTCCTGGGCGAGTCGAGAGTTGAAGGTCATATTGCGTCCTTCATCAAAGGGCAATCCTTCAGCGTCCATTCGTATTTTGAGATTACTCATCATGGCTGGAATATCGGCATTGGGACCAAAGAGATCATCCAGCCGCCGTCCTTCCTGCGGTGTTTCAGGGTGCAAGGGAAAGTAAACATAGTTGACCTTGATATTGTAATTTTGCCTGGCCTTTTCAATACGCCCGGTACTGAGATAACACCAGGGTCAGACAAAATCTGTGAAAACATCTAGGGTGATCGGTTCGGCCATCTACTTCTCCGGTTAATTTCTCCCTGAAGGTTAACAAACTTCCAGGCGATGAGCCAACATTCATACAATGCGGCTTGCTTTCATTTCAGATTGGACTTAGGATTCTAGTAGGGATGAGACCAGTCTTCAAGAGTTGAAGATTGATGAACTAAATCTACCGAGTCTAAAACGACCATGGGTAAAGTAGCGATTATAGCGGAGTCATCCTGCAATCTCCCTGCTCATTTGATCCAAGAACTTAATATTCATATTCTCCCTCTTAGGCTAATCTGGGAGGGAGAATCCCTACGGGATGGAGTTGACATAACTGTCGAAGAAGTGTACCAGCGGCAGGAGCTTGAAGATTTCACCCCCGAAACATCGACCATAAATCCTGGCGAATTACTGAAGCTAATCAACTCGATCAGCGACCAAGCTGATTCTGTTGTCGCTATCGTGCTATCCAGCAAGTTAACCAGCTCCGTAGACGTCGCTACGCTTGTCCAAGGCATGGAGCCGGAGCTGCCATTGCATGTGATTGACTCCCGTACTGCGGCGATGGCTCAAGGATTTATCGTCTTAGAGGCAGCGCGGGCGGCCGCAACGGGAGCAGACGTCCGGCAGGTAATCAGTCGGGCCCAAGAAATTGCTGACCGGGTATATCTACTCGCAGCCTTGGAAACGCTCAAATATTTATATCGCCTTGGCCGGGTCGGCGCCTCAATCGCCCAAATTGGCTCGGCGCTGCAAATAAAACCCGTTATCGCTGTCATGCCAGGCAACGGCTCTGTCGTAAGACGTGTCCGGCCGCGCACCTGGCAAAAAGCACTCGAAAGTATGATTGATTCGATGACTAAGCAAGTTGACGGTAAGCCAGTTCATGCCTGGGTTAGCCATGCAAATCAAGAAGAAGCGGCCGAATATGTAGCTGAAGAAATACGGCGCCGCTTTGATCTGCGGGAATTTTATTTCACGCACCTGACGCCGGTTATGGGAGCAGTTGCTGGTCCGGCCGTGGCCGTCGCCTTTTATACTGAAGTTGATATCTGATAAACTATTTTGTCAAACCCTTTCGACAGTTCGCGAAACAATTATGATGCTAGACATCCCTATTTGGCAGCTCGT
>JBFFVR010000218.1:0-3124 GCA_041570685.1 Promineifilaceae bacterium (SeqCode) | reverse complement strand
TGTAGTCCTAGCCTTGGCGGTCGTATCGTTATTGGTAGGTCAAAGCATTCTGGGTTGGGCATTGGTCTGGTTAGTGGTGATATTAGCCGGACTCAATCTGTTTTTAGGCTTTTGCGCTGGATGTTTCCTGTATTACCAACTCAACAAGCTTAGCGTCCCTGGATTTGAGCATAGCCCTGTAAAGTAAGTAAGTTGCCTTAGGCCAGCTAGCATGATTGAACGCGCTATATTAAGTATTGCCCTAATTTTATTGTTCGCCCTTTTATACGTGGCGATTCGACACTGGCATTTGCGGCGCGCGAGCGGAGCTCTGCTATCCACCGCAAGCGAAGGTGATAAACTCACCTTATTGTATTTTCGCAGCGACAGCTGCGCACCCTGTGTTACCCAAAATTACTACTTGCAAGATTTGAAGAATCAATACGAAAATCGCATCGCCATACGCAAAATTGACGCTGATGTCGAGCGAGAGGTGGCCGACCAATACGGTATTTTCACCTTGCCGACGACATTATTTGTGGACCCGGGTGGCGAAGTTAAATACATTAACTATGGTCTGACGCGTACAAATAGATTGGCTCAGCAGTTGGAGAATTTAGTATGAGCATTAAAGAATTAATCGCCTCCGAGGCGATTGAGTTTTCGAATGAGGAAATAAAGCGTTACAGTCGCCACCTTATCATGCCAGAGGTAGGAATGGCTGGTCAGCAAAAGTTAAAAGCTGCCAGTATCTTGTTAATTGGTGCCGGTGGTTTGGGCTCGCCTTTGGCCATGTACCTGGCGGCCGCTGGTATTGGCCGAATTGGCTTGGTTGATTATGATGTCGTGTCTTACTCGAATTTACAACGCCAAATAATACATGGCACCAGTGATGTTGGAAAATTGAAACTAGAAAGTGCCCGGGCGCGAATAAATGACATCAATCCCTTTGTCGAAGTTGATACCTACGAGGTTCCTTTAACTTCGGAAAATGCCTTAGAAATTTTCGAGCCCTATGACATCATCATCGATGGTACTGATAACTTCCCAACCCGTTATCTGACCAATGATGCTTGCGTTTTGTTGGGAAAGCCAAATGTTTACGGCAGCATCTTCCGATTTGAAGGCCAGGCATCTGTCTTTTATGCTGAGGAAGGACCTTGTTATCGTTGTCTATTTCCCGAGCCACCACCTCCGGGGTTGGTACCCAGTTGTGCCGAAGGCGGCGTCTTAGGCGTTCTACCAGGCACGATCGGCGCTATTCAGGCGACGGAAGCCATTAAGCTGGTCTTGGGATCTGGCAATTCATTGATCGGCCGCTTGATGCTGTATGATGCCCTGAACATGGAGTTCGACGAGGTTCGCCTACGCAAAAACCCAAACTGCCCGGTGTGCGGCGAGAACCCCACGGTCACGGAACTAATTGATTATGAGGAGTTTTGTGGCGTTCCAGCTCATGACAATAGCCTTTATACGGCCGGGGTCAACGGGGATCTGTTAGCGGCCGTTCCTCAAATTAGCCCATCGGATCTAAAGGAACGATTGGATGCCGGAGAGCATCTGTTCATTTTGGATGTGCGCGAGCCCCATGAGTGGGAGATTTCGAATCTATCCGAATTTGGTGCTATCCTCATTCCTAAAAATCAGGTGCTGACGCGTATGAGCGAATTGGATACGGCCCAAGAGATTATCGTCCAGTGCCGTACAGGTGGCAGAAGCGCACAAATCGTGCAATTGTTACAAGAGCATGGATTCAAAAAACTCCATAATTTGGATGGTGGTATCAACCGTTGGGCGACAGAAGTTGATCCCAAGGTGCCAGTCTACTAAAATCATCTGTAGGCTTCTAACTTTTGTAAAACAAAAAAGGCGCGATGAAAATCGCGCCTTTTCTTTTACGAATGGGATTTTGGGAGCTTAAAGCCAATTAGCTTTTTAGAAGCCCGGTCCTTTCATTGAACGCTTCGATTAATCCATCGATTTGTTCTGCCAGCGGATGGATACTTGTCCAATAATCCGGATCGTACCACTGGGCCTGTATTTCTTCATAGCTTTTACCCTGTTGTTCTACCCAGGTAAAGTACTTGAGATTGTGGATACGTTTGCGGTCATAATAACCAAGTTCTTGCATGTTGTCAGTGCTGATGCCTTGAAGATATCGATGGTAAGCAATAGCGGCATCTTGTTCGTGGAAATGCCCTTCTTCCTCATGCAGTTCTGCTAGCCGACTTTGGTACATGTCGGCCGAATCTGTAGCCACCGTCAGTACAATATCGTTCGGACCTAGCTCGTAATATTTGGCGAACTTAATACTTGAAACAAGGTTGGCGATACTGGAAATGCCCAGGAGATGCAGATCCCCGATGATTTCAGCGGGGACGCCTTGTTTTGCCAAGTATTCATGACCCGCGGAGATGTTGAAGAGTCGTTTCAAACTCATTGTGGCAGCATCATCGATGGCGGTAACCATATCGGTGTTTTTTACGTTGTGAATCCAAGGAACATGTTTATCACCGATACCTTCGATACGGTGAGCTCCAAAGCCATTATTGAGCAAAGTGGGGCACTGCAAAGCCTCACTAGCAATGATTTTACTAGCAGGGAACTGTTCTTTCAGATAATCCCCACATCCGATCGTGCCCGCTGATCCAGTAGTTAGTACAACGCCGCGATATTGATCGTTAGGTCCCATGACTTCTTTGAGGACTTCTGTCATGGCTTGACCGGTTATCGAATAGTGCCACAAATAGTTGCCAAACTCGTCGAACTGGTTGAAGATCACAATATCTTCACCAGATTGTCTTAATTCCCAGCATTTATCAAATATCTCTTTGACATTGCTTTCAGAACCAGGCGTCTTTATGACCTCGCCGGCTACTGTCGCCAACCAATCGAATCTTTCCTTACTCATGCCTTCTGGCAAAATAGCAATAGAATCACAAGCTAAGAGATGGGAATCATAAGCCCCGCCGCGGCAGTAGTTGCCGGTCGAAGGCCAGGCTGCTTTCTGGGATGAAGGATCAAATTGACCTGTTACCAGACGTGGGACAAGACAGCCAAAGGCCGCGCCAACCTTATGCGCCCCAGTGGGAAACCATTTGCCGATCAAGGTAATGATGCGGGCATCAACCCCGGTCAATTCGCT
>JBFFVR010000217.1:0-3134 GCA_041570685.1 Promineifilaceae bacterium (SeqCode) | reverse complement strand
AGCATAACTATAGCGCTCTCAGTGTGTTTACTACTCTAGGAGTTCACGGTCGGTCATTAGCGGCCCATCATCAATTTTGGAGGGAAAAACAACATGTTAACCCAACGTATCATCGGCGCATTTACCTTCCGCAAGGGCGTTTACGAAGAAGTTGAGCAAGATGCTGACTTCACAAGGACAGCCTGGCTTATCGTCATCGTCGTTGCTTTTTTGGATCAGTTAGGCTCCTTTGCAACGGGGAACATAGCTCGCTGGTTCGGAGGAGCCATCATAGCCACGATAATGGCTGTCATTGGTTTCGCGGTGGCTGCGGCAATCGTTAGCTGGGTCGGCCGGTCTGTTTACAAAGCTGATGTTACCTTTGACGAGCTTGTACGCACTCTGGGTCTGGCCTATGTTTGGCGTATAGTTGGATTTTTGGGCGTCCTAACCGCGCCTTTTGGTTTTCTGAATTGCCTGGTAGCACCGCTTTACATTTTAGCTTTCATTCTGGGTCTAGTTGCCTGGTTTGTCGCCGCCAAAGAGGCTTTAGATCTTGAGTGGGGTCCAACGATCATCACGGTTATCTTAGGCTGGTTAGCCTTCTTGGTTATTATGCTTATTACTGGGGTTGTACTTGGCATTCTAGGCTTCACGGGCGGCCTCATCGGTGGCGCATTTGGCTAAAGAAGTGAGGTAGTCAGTCACAGTACTTCCGTCATAGCTACAAAATCCTAGCCAGCAGAACCTCCTGAATTGCTCTGTAAGAGTAACCCTTTTACATAAATTTCTAGGAGGTTCTTATGTACTGGCTAGCAATTCCTTTCGCTTTACTTCAAATATCTGTGCTGGTGTGCTTTGTCTTTTTCCTGGGGATTTGCCTTCACGATTTGGCAAGCAATACTGAATAGTTCAAGTAGTTGCCAATTTCTCTGTCTGTTCAAATTATATTGAGCGCTTCAGCCATTTTCCAGGTGCGCTGAATTAAATTAGCTTTTGCTTGCTCTGTAAAGCTAGATGCTGGTGCCTGTTTACATGATGTATCTTGCCCGACAAACGTCAAAGGAAAGACATGATGTCTCAGAAAAAGGAAGCGGTTGAAAACCAGGAAAGCCTTAAGGCCATCGCTGAGATGTACGGCGTCGACATTGACGAAGTATGGAGATCAATAAACGAGGGCTATGTGTCACCTGAGTTGGTTCAGCCGGCTGAGTCCTGGAAAACAAGGACCCAAATCTCGGCCAATGTCACCCAAGAACAAAGGGATGCCTTACAGGCTATCGCCGCGGCCGAGGGACTATCTTGGTCGGAGTTGTGCGGCCGGTTAGCAGATGGGAAGCTGGCGGTTAAATCAGTCAGTGATTAATCTCAGATTCTGTTTTGGTCATCAACTCTGAACTTCAACTTCACCGACTAAATACGCCTCAATCAATATATAAAATCCCTCCTTTGCACGCCTAATATTGGTTTGCATCCTTTAGCAACTAAGCGTCAATTACCATCAAATCCAGTTACGGTTGATCCAATTAGTTCCCAAATACATATACATCTTTACATAGCTTTTGACGGATTCGGCCGATCTCAATCCTCGTGGGATGGAAACTCAGGCTGAATCTCCCTGGTTGGCGCGCACCGACTGAAGTCAGGGTAACAAGCCTAGAGCACAAAAAGAAGGAGGTGATAAATCCCTGAGACTTAGCGCTTGCATGCAGAAACAAGTTTCAAGAGTCAAATCCGCTTATCAATAGCCAAAAGAGACCCTAATTCCCCGGATTTAACTGGAATTCCCGCATTCGCGCCTCAGGCGGCTAAAGCGGACATCAAACTAATCTATTTGTAATGAATGATAGGAGGAACAAATGTTAGGAAAAAAACACTTATTAGCGCTCACATTATCACAGTAGAAAATCTCAGCGGCCCGTTAGTAGCTGACCACATTCACGTGGGTGAAGCCGGGGTGGCTGGTCCTCCAGTCGTGAACCTGGGCGGTGCGCTCGACGGTTGTGTAAGCGCAAGTGCGGATACCATCAAAGCCATTCGCCAGAATCCAGAGGGCTACTACCTCAACCTACACACTGCGCTCAATCCAGGTGGTGAGGTTCGGGGTCAATTGGAGAAACCAGGAGAATAAATAAAAGTTGCCCCACTCATCATACTTGAAACGCCTGGAATTTATCCGTGGCGTATAAGCTCCTACTTTCTTTAACCCTCCAGGCTATTATCGTAATCCAGGTAGATCTGCTCCTCACAATCCAACAAACATAGGATGGTTCGCGGCCGCTGACCAATCGACCATTCTACTGCCTCGGCATACTTCTTTACTTGGGAGAAATAATTGTGCTCCCTAAGATGTTGCTCCAGCCTAGCCCGCTGGGCGATTTTGTCAGTCTTGAACTCGACCAAAGTCCAACGGTCGTTGCGCTGGTAAAGGATATCGATTAGACCTTGCTTAACCTCTCCCATATCATCTAATAAACTATAGGGAATCTCATGCAGACAACGATCAGCATCCATCAACTCATCGTAAAGCCTGTGCTCTTTGAATCGCGCGAGCAATATATGAGTGCGCTCAACGGCCTGCTTGAGCCGGTAATCATCTACGAGCCCATATTCGCGTGCTCGTGACCTTATCCAGGCATCAAAATTCGGTCCCGGAAACCGCCAGAGAGCCAGGGCATCGTGGACGAGCCGGCCGACGATCCAGGCCGGGGCCTCACTGTTTGGATCTTGAGGAAGAACAGACCATACGCGCTGCAGCGCACCCCGCTTGAATGATTCCACCTCCCTCTCATCCTGCAGTCCCTTATCATATAATGATTCTATAAGTGCCGGCGACCAGGACACATTTGCCAGATCTTTACGGCCAATTGAAGGTTTAGTCTGGACTGGCGTATAGGCCGGCTCAAAAATTATGCAGGCAACTGGCGTAGCAGCGATGACCAAATCAAGCTGAATTGCCCGGCCACCGCCCGAATTATAATTAATAACCTGTTGGCTAAGCTCCAAAGGAGCGGCTACTTCTTTAAGCCAGCCTTTTAGCCAACCCGGTTTGCTGCCATTCGTCAAGCGAATACAGCCGTTCAATATCAATTTTTCCTGGGCTCGGGTCGCCGCCACATAAAATAGCCGCTGCGATTCAGCCTCTTCCCGGTCGT
>JBFFVR010000216.1:0-3140 GCA_041570685.1 Promineifilaceae bacterium (SeqCode) | reverse complement strand
TCGTGGTTTCTACTTGGATTACAAGGCCCGGCAAATTGGCAAGTTTTCCGAGGGATAGTTCGGAAAGGTCCTTACCATTGGCATATCGATGAAAGGGGGAATCGAGGTAAGTTCCGGTATTTCCGATCATTTCAATCGAGCCAACGTGGAAAGACACTCCCTCTCCGTAATGCTGGTCAGATTGTTCGCGACTCCAATAGTCAGAAATAACCGGTCCAGGTAAACCCGGATATGTTACCAGACCATTTTCCACAGTATGGCTAAGGTCGACCAGATGTGGCCCTTTATCCGTGTTCATGAGCGATGATTAGTCCCATATGCCTTCCTGCGTTTCCGCAATCAGATTGTCGACGACTGCTTTTAGCGCTTCAGAACGGTTTTCATCACCACCATTCTTCTCATACACTTCAATTTGACGGTCAGCGCTGGTGCCGTTTCGCAACATCGTTCGGACATATTCCACTTCTTTTCTGCTACCAAGATCATCTAAAACATCATCGATTATTTCGAGTAGTTCTTCGATTAAGAAATGAAATGGGACGGACTCCACAATACCAAAATCGATAAGCTCGCCTTTAATACCATATCGAACCGCACGCCACTTATTCTCAGTGATGTGCATATGCCGGTACTGTCGCCATGAGATATTATGGCGTCGCAATTTAATTAGCTTAGCGCAAATTGCTTGAAACAAGGCAGCAATACAAACCGTCTCGTCGACTCTGGTGCATATGTCAGATATTCTGAATTCTAAAGTATCGAAAACCGGATGTGGACGAATATCCCACCAAATCTTGGCCACAGGATCCCGTTTGCCAAAGGATCCAACTTTTTCCAGTGTTTTTTCATAGGACTTGTATTCAGCCCACGACTGAAATGAATGTGGAATACCAGTTCTGGGAAGCATTTCAAAGACAACGCTTCGATAGGATTTGAGACCAGTATTGTAACCATGCCAAAACGGCGAACTAGTCGACAGCGCCAGCAAGTGAGGAATGAAGTATCGGGCCTGATTCATGACTTCCATCATCAAGTCCTTTGAATTTTCTTCATGTCCAAAGCCAACATGCACGTGCATGCCAAATATCAGCAATCCTCGCGCAACACGCTGCATATCGTCCAGTAATTCTCGATAACGTATCCCCTCAGTAATCGTCTGCTCTTCCCACTTGGCAAAAGGATGGGTAGAAGCAGCAGCGATTTCTAGACCATTGTCTTCAGCCATGGTGCACACCTCCCGACGTAAGCGTACGACTTCTTGCCGCACCTCTTTTATATTGCGGCATACATGGCTACCCACCTCCACTTGAGATTGCATTAACTCAGGTTTGATATCGAGTTTCGCCGGTCGTTGTTCATCTTGAGATAAAAATTCAGAGATGTATGAATGGAGATTTCGTGTCTCAGGATCTATTATTTGATATTCTTCTTCGACTCCCATCGTTAATGGAATATTAGGCAAAGTCATTTTCTATTCTCTCCTGTGAATGCGAAAATTGATCAGCTACTTTTCCATACTATTTGTTCTTTGAAATCTGATCTTGCCTTTAAATTGTCGATAACCCTTTACCACGACTGTAAAAATGCTGTTAGTAATCGCACACCAAATCCTGTGCCGCCGGCTGGGATTAAATCTGTTGGCTTTTTGCTCAAAGCAACGCCGGCTATATCCAGATGAGCCCAAGGATAATTGGTAAATTCTTTCAGGAAGATCGCCGATGTGCCTACACCGCCAACTCTTCCGCCGCTGTTTATCATATCAGCGACATCGGAATCGATTGTTTTTCGATATTCTGGCCATAATGGGAGAGGCCATAATCGCTCGTTAGTGATATCGCTAGCAGACATCAATTTATCCCGGAGCCAATCTTTTGTACTGAATAATCCTGCTGCTATACCGTTTCCCAAGGCCACCTCCACTGCCCCAGTTAGTGTAGCCAGGTCAATAACCGCAGATGGCTCGAACTGTTCTGCATAAACTAAGCCGTCGGCTAAGACCATCCTACCTTCTGCATCGGTGGAAATAATTTCTATAGTTTTGCCGTTGCTAGCCCTAATCACATCGGCTGGCCGGTACGCATTGGCGTCAGGCATATTTTCTGTACAAGGTGTTATTCCAACAACTCGATGCGGTAAGTCTAGCATGCCGACTGCTTTCATGGCACCTAAGACCGCAGCGGCTCCACCCATGTCCAATTTCATCAGGCCCATTCCCAAAGAACCTTTGATAGATATACCGCCGGTATCGAAGGTGATACCTTTACCAACCAAGACGATCGTGTCCAAATCATCACCTGGGGGGCTGTGTTCTAAAACGATAAATTTTGGAGGCTCTCCAGCTCCTTGAGCCACCGCCAAGAATGCTCCCATCTCTCTTTCGGCAGCCCATTCTCTATCACCCACCGTTATTCGCATTTGATGTTCTTCAGCGATTCTCGTGGCAACTTCAGCCATCTTTGTGGGTGTTGCGACGTTTGGCGGCATATTTACCAAGTCACGAGCCAAAGAAACACCGGCTGTCACTGCTTCCGCAGTTCGCAGCCCCTGCTCAATGTCAGAAATTTTTTCTTGTGAATATTCGACAACGGTTATTGAATCAATTTCGTTGTTATTACCTTTAAACTGTTTATCCGCTGCGTATTTGTATAGGGCTAGCAAACTGCCCTCGAAAGTAGCCTGTGCGGCTTCGTCGACTGGCAGCCCGGCGATGCCAGCGCCATGAACGATGGTTGCCACTGAATGGCTTCCTAGCTCTCTCGCCTTAAGAATCGCGGCCGCGGCTGCCTTTCGGACCCCTTGCAAATCGAAACTATTTGGTTTGCCTAAACCCGCAACCAAGACTCGTTTAGTAGAGAGCAGTGACCGAGGATAGAGCACGGCAACTTCACCTAGCTTCCCACTAATATCACCATTAGCTATTATCTCCGAAATTGCTCCATCTAAAGCTCTATCTATAACGCCAGTGGCTCCACCTGGTTGCTTCACGCCTTGAAATAAGTTCACGACTATCGAATCTGCTTGGCTATTTTGGATATTACCCTGTTGAACAGAGAGCTTCATCGTTCAAATCCTATGTCTGGTATCAAATTGGGATGTTGGTTAAACTTTACCCTGATGGGACATGATAATCAACCTTTGAG
>JBFFVR010000215.1:0-3150 GCA_041570685.1 Promineifilaceae bacterium (SeqCode) | reverse complement strand
AGCAGAAACCCATGACATGTTCAGTAATCGCCCGCGTATACCAGCTTCGATCAAATAGAACGATCTCACCAGCGGCCGGCAGGTGGGCCACCCAACGCTGGAAATACCATTGAGCTTTCTCTCTATCGGTAGGAATCCCTAGGGCTACCACTCGAATTATCCGCGGATTCGTTCGCTCGATAATCCGCTTGATTACCCCCCCCTTGCCGGCCGCATCACGTCCCTCAAATACGACAACAGCCCGGATCCCTTTTTCCTTAACCCAGTACTGTAATTTTACTAATTCCTCTTGTAATTTTATTAATTCATGGGTGTAAAAAGAGTTGGTTAATTTACCGTTCTTTCGGTATTTTTTGCGCCACTTCTGACGATGTTCGTCATAGAAACGATTTTCAGTATCAATCACTTCTTCTTGTTTTTCGGGTTCAGGCAGTTGCTCGCTCAGTTCTTGTTCTGTCTCTTGTTGTACCGCTTGCTCTGACATCGTTTGCTCCTTGAAAGAATATATAAGCCAGCCATTGAAGTGACGAATTCGGGGATAGGTTAAATAAATTAAATATCCTGGTCTATTAGATATGTAATAATTACTTGAAAACGGGCGCTAACAGGTAAGAAAACACTCGCTTTGAACAGTCAACTATAAAGACTATAAATAATCCTGACTTCGTTCGCAAGTAATATTTGGTGATCGTGGCGAAAAACGACCCAACGTTAATTCAGAATATGCCGGCATCATAGGATATCAGCTTTCTGACCACACGCTGGGCAAATATACCAACCCCTTTGTCGCTCTTCTTCATCCAAATCTAGCATGATTTCACAATTAGCACAGGGGATTTGAATCCTAAGATCAGTAATTTCGTTGCAAACCGGGCATTCATACCAGCCTTGCGCGATTTCAGCTTCACTCAGGTTCAAAATGGTGTCGCAATGCAGGCAATGCGCCTCAAATTGAGACACATTGCTTTTAAACTCAAAACTATCGATAGAATCAAGCTCGGCATCAATCTTATTGCCGTCCATGCTGCTTTTCTGACCGCATTCAGAGCAAATGCACCATCCCTGAAGTCGCTCGTTATCGTCAAGGACCAAAACGGTATCGCAGTTTGCGCAAGGTAATTGAATCTCTAAATCAATTATTTCATTACAGACCGGGCAAACATACCAACCCTGCGCATATTCGGTTTCATCCAAAAATAATTCGGATTCGCAATTCAAACATAGCGTTTCAAATTGAAAATCCTTTTTTTCGTTTAAGTCATCGTCGTTGACCAGAACAGAATCAGTATCCTTTTCATTGCTATTAATCCGATCTTTCTGACCACATTCGGGGCAAACATACCAGCCTTGACGTTTTTCCTCAGCAGCCAATGCCAGTTCGGTCCTGCAATTGGGACAAGACAAATGAAACTCCAAGCCGACAGTTTCCCCACATTCTGGGCAAACAAACCAACCCTCAGATGTTTCAGCTTCGTTCAACTCTAAATCGGTTGAGCATTGCGGACACTGTGTACCGTAACGCAGCTCTTCACCAGAACCAGATAGGTAGGCGATAGCGACTGCAATCCCCGTTCCTACTGGGTTGACTATTAAGGCGCTAGCGCCAAGCAATGCCTTGGTAACTCCGGAATACGAGGCGCCTTCGCTGGCATCGAAGTCAGATGATCCTGTAGTTTCCTCAGCTTTCAGTAAGAATCGAGCCTCAACCAGGTACGTATCTGGCACCATAATATAGGCGGTTCCTAAGGCCCCAACGTTGAAACTTAGAGCATTATCGGCCCCCGTCTGATACGCTGGAATTCCTTGTGAACGCAAATATTCGATTATCACGGCTGCTTGAGTAGCGCCCATCACTTCGGCAACTGCGGTCCATTCTTCATTGGTAGTCGGAAATATTCGACCGGTTTCGTCTGACTTACCAGTCCCTTTATCTTGGTTTTTCGCCATCGCTTTCGATCTCCCTCAAACCCTTCGTCCGCACCGATGGTATCCAGCACGTACCAAGTAACAGGCCCTGGTATTCTTACGACCGTTCGACTCGATGGTATACGGTCGCCAATTTTCTAGATTAGTTCCAGTATACTATAGATTCTTCTTGACAAATCATTTTGACTTTGGGATCCAGATTAGGATACCTGCACTCGAATTCCGGCTTCAATTGATCATAATTATTAGATAGGATATCAGGTCATAACGCATCAAATTATCAAAACCTTTCTCCAACGAGACGTTCCCTTGATATGCAGCTATAATGACGGTAGCCGTAAAAACGTATAATCAAATTATCGGCCATTTTGGTTTGCTACCTCACAAATACATCAAAGCCCAAGTAGACTAAAAAATTACATCTCGGGGAAGTCAGGTGACCGAGCGCGAACAGCTAGAGAAGGCGATCGAAGTTCAGGAAAGTTTACGGGGCACATTGGATGACGCGGTCATCGAAGCCACAATTGCTGCCTTGCGGAAACAGCTGGATAGTCTTAACAAGGTTGGTCAGTCAGAGCAACGCAAATTGGTAACAGTGCTCTTCGTCGATATCGTTGACTCAACCAATATGGTCCATAATCTCGATCCCGAGGATAGTTTGCGCATTATGGATACGGCTTTAACTCGACTATCAACACCAGTAGAACAACATGGGGGTCGGGTAACTCGCTATATGGGAGATGGATTCAAGGCCGTTTTTGGTTTGCCTATCGCTCATGAAAATGATGCGGATATGGCTGTGTTAACGGGCCTTGATATCATTGATTTTGCCCAAGCGTATGCTCGCGAACTTCAACAACAACACGATATCCCAGATTTTCAAGTTCGGGTGGGGATCAACACGGGCTGGGTTGCTTCGGGAGGACATTCAGAAGCCGGCGATACCATCATGGGCACCACTGTTAACCTGGCAGCTCGTCTAGAAGCCGCGGCTGATCCCAGTACGATCCTCATCTCCCAACAGACCTACCAACATGTACGGGGTGTCTTTGATCTGGCACCCCGTGAGCCCATAGAGGCCAAAGGGTTCCCTGAACCCGTGCCTGTTTACCGCGTTTTACAGGCGAAGGCCCGCTCATTTCGCACCCGCCGGCGCGGGGTCGAAGGGGTAGAAATTCGGATGGTCGGCCGCGATGATGAGATGCAAAGGCTACAAGATTCTTT
>JBFFVR010000214.1:0-3159 GCA_041570685.1 Promineifilaceae bacterium (SeqCode) | reverse complement strand
GCTGTTAACCACCGCTAGATTCTTCGCATCCCGATCCTTTTGGGCTCTTCGTAAAGCTTGGATCGAAAGATCGCTACCAACGCTAACAATACCTCCCGACTGAGCCATTGTAACCAACTGGCTTTGACCAGAAGCAATATCTAGATATATTTCACCTTCTTGCAAATCGATTAAATCGTACAACCAGCGGTAGAACGAATCGTTTTGGGATATATCAACATAGTCGTAGATAGCATCGTATTGGGCCTGGCTTTCCTTATCTGTTACCTTCTCAGCTAACCTGATTTCTAGCCATGTATCACCAGAAGGCTCCTCATCAATCATCTTGATATTCCTTAGATGCTGTTACCAACTCGGGAATTATAGCCAATCCGTTTCCTCCATTCTGTACCATATCTTTTACATCATTTGCCAGCAGGGAATTCTAACTCGTCATTGCGGGATCAGTGGCGCGAATCCCGTCGACCAAACCGCGCCAATACGCTCGTAATGAGTCGTTTCGTCGTTGTGACAGTAACCTGAAGCTAGTACGAAGGGCACTTAAACTGCGCCAGCCAAAAATTATCGGCCACTGCCACCAATAGGCATTCTTTCTAAAGTAAAGAACGCTAGATCGAGCCATCCAATATCTTTCTCTTGGCGAGTCGCTTCCTCCGCTACTGGCGGAGACTGCGTGCCACATCCGGGCCTGCGTGGCGACGATCATTCGTATACCTGCGCGGTTGGCCTGCAAGCTATAATCAGCATCCTCATAATATAAAAAATAGCGTTCATCATATAGACCGATGGAATCAAAAACCTCACGGGCAATCATTGTTGCACCACCAGGCACAAATGAACGGACGATTGCTCGAGGAAATTGGCCTTGATCTCGTATGCCTCTCGCATCTGCCGTCTTTTCTAGATTCAAAGGGTTGATGTTACCACCAATCGACCAAAGGCGATCGGCTTCGTCATGAAAGTATATTGCGGCCGTTATGAGGCCAACGCCAGCGATAGCTTGTTCGACCAATTCTTCTAGACAACCCCCGTCTAAGACCAAATCATTATTCAGGATTAATATGTAATCCGCGCCTTTTTCCAAGATCCAGCGTACGCCAACATTGATTCCTGCAGCGAATCCCAGATTTTTACTATTTTCTATCAAATCTACTTCTGGATAGGCAGCTTGTATTTGGGCCACCGAGTCATCTTCGGAGCCATTATCGACGACTAAGATTCGTCGGTTTGGATAGCTTTGACTTTGCAGAGATGCCAGGCAAGCCAACGTTTCCCTTGGGCCATTCCAATTGAGAACAAGGCAGTAGACAAATGGATCGGAATTTTGCATGTTAGTTTGCATCAACCAAGCTTTGGTACTCTGAATTAAACGTATTGAAAATTATGATTTCTCAGAATATTGGCGGAGAAGCTGCCCTTTAGTTAAGACCAGGCTTCTCTAACAGCCGCACGTAGAATTGTTCCAGATCGTCTGTTATTTTCGACCACACAAAGACTTCTTCTGCTGCGTGACGTGCTCGGTCGCCATAAGTATCCAGCTTATCTGGATTAGCTAACAGATGTAATATCGCTTTGGCTTGTTTCTCTGCTGAAGATTCTGTGGCCAGGCCGATGTCATGTTTTCTGACCACGGAACCGATTTCTCCGACGTCGGTAACGACCACAGCTCGTCCTGCTGACATGAAGTCATTGAGCTTCATTGGAAAACGACCTGAATTTGCAGGCATGTTAGCCAGGGGAAGCCAGCCGATATCACAAGCAGCTACGTAGTCAGTCAAATCGTGAAAGCTGACTGAGCCTGTGAGAATAACACCGGCCGGATCTTTCACCAGAGCCTTGACATCTATATTTGTATAGCCGATTAGCAGAAGCTTTGCTTGAGCTAGTTCGCTTTGAATAAGATCAAAGGTTTCGGCCATCAGTTTGGCGTCAGCCATGAACATCGTTCCCGTGTAGGCAACGATCGGATCATTAGGTGGCAAGCCAAGTCTTGAGCGGGCTGCCAACCGATCTTTTGGGACGAAGTCATCGATATAGGCGCCGTTGGAAAGAACCAGGATTCGCTCCCCCGGAATGCCGAGAGCCCGCGCTTTTTGGTAGAGTGTTTGATTGATGACGGTGACGCCATCCGCCCCGGGCCTACTCCGATTTTCAAATAGAGTCTCTACGGGTCGCATCACCGATCTACTCACTACACTCGTTCGCTGTTCTACCGAACCTCCCTTACCAAACCAATCGCACCAGTCCGAGATATATATAGCGCCTTGCCGTTGTAGCAGCTTGGCAGGCAAAATAGTTGTTGGACGCGATTCAAAGGCGTGAACGATGTCAAAATTATTTTCTTGGCGATAAATCCAAATCAGACGGCCGAAGAAGTCACCCAAATCGTAACCACTGCCTTGAGTTTTTTCCCAAAGACTGGTCAAGTTGATCTGGATTGGCTGATATTGGCTGCTCAATTTGCGTTCCTGCATTGATTTTTTGTCCGAACGTCCGGCCCCAAGCATGGTAACCTGATGGCCACGCCGGGTTAATTCGCTTGCTAAACCATAAGCACGCCAATAGGTGCCCTTTCCCGCGAGATTGAAATAAGGCATTGCTATCCGTAAGCGACGATCAGTCATTTGGAGAAGTTTCGCACATTATTAGCGGTGATATGGTCATTTTCAAGGTTGGCTAAATCTTCAATTGCGTTGGTAAGGTGATCCCAGGAAAAAAGATCAAATTGAGCCTGTATTGCGGCCTGGAACTCTGGCATCAAATTGTCTTCAAAATAGCGGCTGATGGCTTCAGCTAAGCCATTGGGATCATTTGGTTGAACGATTATTCCCGTCTGACCATCTGAAACGACGTCGGTTAATCCACCGACGGCCGTCGTGATTACTGGCTTGCCTAAACCAAAAGCAACCTGCACCACCGCACTTTGTGTTGCATTCCGATAAGGTAGGACAACCACATCTGATCGTAAGATGCAGGCAGCTAATTCTTGATTCGTTAAATATCGATCTACGATTGTAACGTCAGCACTCAGATCAAGCTGGTTAATCTGATCTAAATAATCTTCCTTTCCCCTCCAGACTTCCCCGGCGATCAGCAGGTGAACAAGTCGCTTTTCTAATACCTGGGGCATTGCTTCTAGTAGGACATCCAATCCTTTAT
>JBFFVR010000213.1:0-3163 GCA_041570685.1 Promineifilaceae bacterium (SeqCode) | reverse complement strand
TCTCACAGCGTTTGCACAGCTGTTCCATCAAACGACCAACTTCCAATGGATTTGCATGGCCAATGGTATCGGCGATAGCCATCTCGTCCACGTTCAAATCCCAAAGTTGATCCGCATAGGCAATCGTCCGTTCTGCCCGAATTGGTCCTTCAAAAGGACAGACCCAGGCTGTACTGATATAAATACGGGTCTTGAGCTTGTCGCGCTTCGCTAACCCGATCAACTTCCTTGTCTTTGCCAAAGCATCTTTAGGAGACATACCCGTATTTGCCCGGCTGAATGAATCACTTACCGCCGTGCCAATGGCAATCGATTTACACCCTGTTGCCAGCGCGCGATCATAACCCCGCTCATTAAAGACCAAGCCGCTGAATTCTGCCTGATTTGTGCCGTGACTGCTTATTACATTGGCCATGACCTCATCGGCATCAGCCATCTGCGGCACGGCCCGAGGATTTACAAAACTGGTTACTTCTATTGAGTGCAAACCAGCAGCAACCAGACCGTTCATTAGTTGGATCTTGTTTTCCGTTGAAACGAGCGTGGCCTCATTTTGTAGCCCATCCCGAGGGCCAACTTCGTAAACTCGAAGATAATCGAGCACCGCTACCCCTCTAGAATTTCTTCGGGTCGAACGATTTCAACGGGAACGCCTGAGATTTTTGAGATCTCTCTGGCAAACACTTCGATGGAATCGTCACCGAAGATTGCCGCCGTTGTCCCTCTTGGCGCGCCAAGCAATAATAACTCGGCCGATCTTTCTTCCAAGAAGTTGCATATCTCGTCTTTGACAGAGCCTTCACGCATGACAATTTCACTGACCACTTGAGCATTGTTCGCCCGTTTTTGAGCAGTCAGTAACAATACCCTACCGAGCCAAGATAACTCTTCAAGATAGGCTGTCTTCAAACTGTCATCCACCTCTTCTAGACTACTGGTATCGACGATGTAGAGGAAGACGAGTTCGCTCGTTTGCTCCATAGCATACGCGATCGCTTTCTCTTGCGATGCCCGGCTTCCTGGCCCACCTCTCGTTGCACAAACTAAATAACTCATTTTTACTTTTCACCACTTGCCTGTGCAGCTACATTTTCTTCGATCAAATCTAAAGCAGCCATGCGGCCGTCGGTTTCTTGAACCAAATCATGGTAGACGCCTTCAGAAATCAGGCCTCGACGAAAAGCATCGCCAACTGCGGTCCGCTCCGCCTGTAACAAGTCGCGGCGTGCTTGCAAAATCATGGATTGTTCCAGTTCTGGATATTCACGCAATAGATCTCGAAGATGAATTTCCAGGTCCTGCATCTCTATCGAATAAACTTCAGAGATAGCGTCGTATACGCCTTCAGATAAGATGCCATCATTGTAGATGCGATCTAACTCTCTGCGACCAGCCCTCGTCGCGTAAATGAGGGCTTGTTGGCGCTGCTGTAGTTTTTGTTGCTCTGGTGCAACCGTAAGCCCTAATCGTTGTAATAGGGGAGTAAGGGTTGTTCCTTGGACGAGCAAAGTGAACAAGACAACCCCAAATGTCATTAGCTGGAGTTCCGTGACAACTTCTTGACTGAACATGGAACCGGTTAAGCTCAAGGCCAAGGCCAAACTGATTGCGCCTCGTAATCCCCCCCAATACATGGTATGACGATAAGGGACAGGAACCATTCGAAGGGGGTCAAATCGACCATGTATCCAGGTTAAGCTATAGATGACGACTGCTCGACTAAACAAAACGGCTATGATGGCGACGAATATAAGGGACAGATTTGGTTGGAGTTGGGAGAAATCCGCGGCTAATCCAATGAGTAAAAAGACCATTGAGTTAACTACAAAGGCAGCAAACTCCCAGAAATTCTCCAGCGTGATTTTTGTCGTCGGTGATGTGTTGAGCGTGCCGATATTGCCAACGAAAACACCTGCTGCCACAACCGCTAAAACGCCACTTACGTGAAATTGTTCAGCCACGATAAAAGAGCCGAAGGCAAGGGCCACTGTTGTTGCTGTTTCAATTAAGTTGTCGTCAACATTTTTTAGAATAACAGTTGAAACGAGATAACCTAAAATAGCCCCAACTGCCAGACCACCAAAGAAGACCTTTATAAACTCGAAAACGGCTGAACTGAGGGTAAATGTTTCTCCTTCGCCACTAGCTGCAGCTGTGCCGATCACGAGAGCAAGATTAAATAGAACGATGGCCACACCATCGTTGAAGAGGCTTTCCCCTTCAACTAGGACCGAGAGCCGCTTGCTAACGCCTAATTCTCGAAATAGAGATATCACTGCTACCGGATCCGTAGCCGAAATGAGAGCACCGAAAGCTAAGACAGCAGCGAGGCCCACATCTAACTCGGGGAGTAATGTCTGGCCAGCAGCACTTACAATTCCGCCGACTATGAACGTGCTTACCAGGGTGCCAACCATTGCTAAGAGTAATATGATGGCCAGATTCTTGCGGAGTATTTCCCATCTCAGATTGAGCGTCGCTTCAAAGATCAAAGGGGGTACCAACAAAGTTAAAATCAATTCACTGCTGAGATCTATTGTGATAGGTGTTGGGACGAGTGATAAAGCCAGGCCTACTACGACCAGTGCCACCGTGTAAGGGAGGCGAATGCGGCGACTAACGATCGCCACCAAAGCAGCTAAAGAGAGGATAATGACGAAGGCCAACTCTGCCTGGAAAAGTTCGCTTTCCTGCGCTGCGGCGGTATATGCTGTCAGAATGTCCATTAGCTCAGTTTGTGTTGGTTAACAAAACGGTTTGAAAAGTCTTATTAGTTGACATAATTATCAAGATCGACTGAGCTGTATCGTCCTTTGAGATATTTGCTTTTATCTACTCCCCAAGGAATCGTGCAATCGAAGCCCAATTTTGCGGTTTGGCTCTTCTGACCAGGAACATGAATGCCAGAGGGATCCAGTGAACTACCTGGTTGGTGCTCTAAGATGACCATATCTCGATCAGCTTGGAACCGGGTGGCCATGGCCCACTGCACTTCGACCGTGTTGTATATGTCGACATCAGTATCTACGACCCAAACATGCTTTAGAGAACCATGCCCTTTGAAGGCAGCTGCAATGGCTTTTGGACCATCATCGGGTGCTCTTTTATCTATCTGAACCACCGCGTGGAGCCAGGAACCGCCACCAGGAGTAATGATCACGCC
>JBFFVR010000212.1:0-3182 GCA_041570685.1 Promineifilaceae bacterium (SeqCode) | reverse complement strand
GTTGTCAACAGGTCCAAAGAGGACGTCCTTCTATGGACAGAAGCCTTAAGCCAATGCGATGTTGCTGTGTGTACAGTCCATCCGCCGCGAAATGATTTTCACTGCTCGGTGTTTGCGGCACAATGCATTAAAGCGGCCGGTTTGCAGACTCATCTCATCCCCAAAACCGGAACCATCGTGCCAGAATACAAACGTCAATTCTATCGTCCAGACGACACGATTAATTCCTCTGTCATAGCGATTGCTGAATTCACCCGGGATTATCTGCTTAAGACGTATCAGATCCCTGAAGATCTGATCACGCTCATATATCAAGGGGTTGATACCGAACGCTTTCGTTCCACCCGGGAAGGAAAAGAGATAGCAAGGATACGTTATCCACTACCTGATGACGCCTCGCCGGTATTGGCTTCTGTAGGTTCGCTAGAACACCGAAAAGGTCATCCCGTGCTTTTTGATGCGCTGAGCCAACTTGCTAACGACCCATTGCCAAACATTCACTTGATGCTGGTGGGAGATGGGCCAGACGAGGGCATGCTCAGAGACATGGCCAAAGATTTGGGGCTTGTTGATCACGTGAGTTTCTTTCCGTTTACTTCCGAACCCAACTATATATTTGAGAGAGTTGATATAACAATTCTGCCTAGTCTATACAAAGAAGGTTTGCCCAACGTGCTTCAAGAATCAATGGCTATGAATGTACCTGTGGTATCGTCGCAGCTCGGAGGCGTGCCGGAAATAGTCATTGCTGGAGAAACAGGCGCCATGGTGGAACCTGGTAATAGTGACCAGCTCGCCCAGGCCATCTCTGAACTCTGGCGAGATCAAGAGGTCTATCGGAAGATGCGTATCCAATCCAGAAATTTGATTACCGAGCATTTCGATAAACAAACTCAATTCAGACAATTCTTGACTCACTTTCGAAGCCTCGTTCCCTAAAATTTTCAGCGAGAAACAAGATATTGTGATAAGATCCGCAATAGTGTCAAACTCCCAGTCATTATTAAATCATCACTTAATTATTGGTTATTGATAATCGCCAGTGAATCCCATTAATACAACTCCCCTAATATCAGGAAGAAGCACATGTCAACAAAAAAACTAAATATTGGTTTTGTCTCGTTTCGTTTTGAGGGGACAGATGGAGTCTCGTTGGAGACCTCCAAATGGGCCCAAGTCTTGGAAGAGATGGGCCATTCTTGCTTTTATTTTTCTGGCTTAAGCGATCGGCCGGATGAAATCAGTATGGTCGTGCCTGAGGCCTATTTCCGCCATGAGGAAATTCGTGATAGGTATTATCGTTTTTTCAGAGAGGTTGTTCGCACTGAAGAAGATACCTCCTGGATTCATTCCCGTCGAGAGTACTTTCGCGCACATCTAGTCAATTTTGTGAAAGAATTCAATATCGATGTCTTGATCCCGCAAAATTTACTCTCGTTCCCGTTAAATATCCCACTCACATTGGCCCTTACGGAACTCATCGCAGAAATGGCCATTCCTACGATCGCTCACCACCATGATTTTACTTGGGAGCGGAAACCCTTGATCGTTAACTCGGTTGGTGACTATATTTCCATGGCATTTCCGCCAGATTTGCCATCGGTTCAGCATGTCGTGATTAATTCTGAAGCCAGGCATCAACTTGCCCGTCGTAAGGGCGTTAGTTCAACCATCGTGCCCAATGTCATGGACTTTGAAAATCCACCTTCAGGAGCAGATGGGTATGCGGCTGACGTGCGTCAAGCCATTGGATTGAGCGATGACGAATTGTTTATCATCCAACCCACCCGCGTCGTGCAACGAAAAGGCATCGAACAAGCAATTGAGCTAGTCAGCCGTTTAGAGATGAAAGCACGTTTAGTCGTTACCCATGCATCTGGTGACGATGGTTATGAATATCCCAAACGAATTAGAGAGTACGCTCAACTTTTGGATGTGGATTTGGTTTTTGCCGATGACATTTTTGACGAAAACCGGGAGATCTCAAGTGACGGCCGCAAAATCTATAGCCTATGGGATGCCTATCCGCACGCAGATTTGGTAACTTATCCATCTACAATTGAAGGCTTTGGCAACGCCTTTCTCGAGGCTCTATACTACAAGCGGCCGATCGTGGTAAACAATTACACGATCTATGCGACAGACATCCGTCCAAAGGGTTTTCGGGTGATTGAATTTGACGATTATGTTACTGATGAGACCGTTGAAATGACGCGTAGAGTGTTGGCCGACAAGGAGTTGGAGTTAGAGATGTGCCAATATAACTATACCTTGGCTGAACGCCATTTCTCCTATGCCGTGCTTCGTAATAAATTGCAGATGCTGCTAGACAATGCCTTTGGCGTAAACAATTACTAATTGAGCATGGAAACACGAGAGATCCAGCGTCATTTCGTTGTCTTGGCCAAGGATTGAAGCCATCGACTGTTTCAAATTAATATTGACAAGGGTCTGTATTCGACTAAGTGCGGATAAATGGGGGGGGTTGTCAATTATTGTGGGAGCTGCGAGAAAGTGAGGGCCGTCATCGAATATTGTTGACAATGCTTTGTAAAAAACAAAGTGGGAATCCCACCATTAAAGTCGATTGATGGGATTCCCACGATTCGCTTATCTACAAGGTTTCAAAGAGCTAGAAATATGAATGTATATCCTTTTGTTTCTTTGCCTTTAAATCTTCCCAATATCCTAAAGACACTAATTATCTTATGGTAATAGGAAGATAAAGGTAGAATATTTTCTGCTCCACATCTGTTTCTAACACCGTCGAGTTATTAGACTCATTCGGATCAGCTTCTGTACCAGAGACGGCAGCTGTGTTTGCTAGCACTCCAGAGAAGCCCCAATCGATCTGTACCACGATAGTTACGGTTGCCGTAGCACTACTATTAATATCGTCTAGTTGACAAACTACGATCGATGTTCCCACACAACCAAAGCCCTGACTCGGGGTTGCCGATATTTTCTCTACATCTGCCGGCAAGGTATCCGTTACGATTACACCTGTGGCTAATGATGGACCATCATTCGTAATCGTTAACGTGTACGTCAGGATATCTCCTGAAAGAACCTCTGACGGATAAGCAGATTTGCCTATGCTCAGATCAGTTTCAGGAATAACCAATGAAATTGCCGTTGAGCTATTGTTTCCAGGCTCTGGATCGGATGTGCTGCTGAATACC
>JBFFVR010000211.1:0-3198 GCA_041570685.1 Promineifilaceae bacterium (SeqCode) | reverse complement strand
GGTGCTTATGAAGGTCCCATTTATCTGTTGTCCGTAGCCAACGGGCCTCGAACGGGTGGCTATTTCAAAGTTGCTCCACAGGCTCGATTGGACGATGGTCTTTTTGATCTGGTGTTTGCTCCTGAGATGCCATTGCGAGAAGTGTTGTCCATTGTTCCCCGGCTCATAAAGGGATCTCACCTCAGTCATCCGAAGATATTTTCATACCGAACATCGTCCTTGCACATTCGCAGCCAGCCGGGAACGCCAATGCATGTCGATGGCGAACTGATCGCCGATGGTGCTACCACCATCGATTACCAAGTATTACCGGGCAAAATCACGCTGCTGGTGCCTAAGGGATCGTAGACCAAGCGAAGACCGTGCAGAACAAACCTGTAAGGAAAAGTGCTAGCCATCATTACAATCGCTTTTGTGAAAAATCCCCATTAACTATGGGACCCTATTCAACCTGGTCTTCAAGACTACCTCCCGAATGTGTTGCGACAAAGCTGGCACCGGTGGGAGTGTTCGGGAGGTAAGTCCCTATATCTTTCATACTATTCCCGATTTGATCTCAACAACCGTCAAATATTTCGTTCCATCAATCGATGAGCGTTAAGGATACGAATGAGCTTGCTCTAGCAGTTCCCCATTGATATTGCTTGGCGTTGACGAAAATGTTATGTTTGAGTGACAAAAAAATTCAATGGGTGCAGATGAATATCTCAAATTTACTCCAGGGTGAAAAAATTCGCTTGACGGCCGTTACGAATGAAGATGTAACCACAATTGCTGGCTGGTATGAAGACACAGTCTTTAGCCGCCTGTTCGATGCTACCCCGGCTCGCCCAAGAAATACGGATTATTGGCTTAATTGGCTAAAGGACCAGGAGAAGAAGAGCGACAATTTTCTTTTCGCCATTCGCCCGAGAAATAGAAATGAGTTGATTGGTTATATCCAATTAGAAGACTTCTTGTGGTCACATGAAAACTGCTGGCTTAGTATTGGCATCGGGGAAAAGCAGAATTGGGGAAAAGGATTCGGCCGGGAAGCTGTCGAGTTAATCCTTAAATATGCTTTTCACGAACTCAATTTGCACCGGATACAGCTAACGGTTTTTAGCTATAACGAACGGGCGATCTCCTTGTACGAATCTTTGGGTTTTAAGCAAGAGGGCGTCTTCAGAGAGCATTTACAAAGAGATGGGCGTCGCTATGATATGTTATTATTGGGGCTATTGCGACGCGAGTGGGAACTGAGCCAGGAAAGTTGAACGGAATAAACAGATCCACTCTTGGACCACGCTGATCACATATTGTTACCGTTTTGACGGCTAAAGATCCCCACTTTGTCCGAAATCACTTCTAATTGTCGTAGATTTAGCGAGTTGCTGTAATCATTCTGACTTCCTATTATTGCCTTACGCTACTAACTTCCAGCTAAATTCCGATGGCATTCAAATCAATACCCTGTTATTGATATTGGACGTTGCCGCCCTAGAAATCGCGAGGTAAAATGTGCCGGCAATTTGCGCTGCGGCACTAGGCGCAACATTGGGCGGAGGACAACCTGGTGATTACTACGATACCACCTTGAGCCGTGCAAGCGTACGGCAGTCATCACTCCCGGCCCTTATTGCGTCGATTTGAGCGAAAACGCCTCCATTTGACTCCTGAATGTCACCCGATTGTCACCAAGTTGACATTTTTTGTAAACTACTTTACAATTGCCCCGATGCTATGATTCTGGGTACTCCAATTGGTTACTCGGCGAGAACTTTCAGGTAAGTATGGCCTGTGGAGTGAGAAGAGAAACACCACTTAGGGTAACTGAAGCACCTACAAAGGTGCAGATAAGTATGCAAAAAGTGTCTTGACCGACCTCATAAAAAGCAAAAAAGCATACCGGCAGTTGCCTGCATCCAAAACTACCTGAAGGATAGCTATGGCCCAATTATTAGAAGTAAAAGATCTTATAACGAGATTCTACACGGAGGATGGAGTCGTTCATGCCGTAAACGGCATTTCATATACATTGGAGGAAGGGGAGTCGATGGCCCTGGTGGGCGAGAGTGGCTGTGGAAAATCTGTAAGCGTTCTATCGGTCATGCGTCTAATACCTTCACCTCCGGGCCGTATTGAGAATGGCCAAGTTCTTTATAACAACCGCGATTTGCTTCAAATAGCCGATGACGAAATGAGAACAATTCGCGGCCGGGAAATAGCCATGGTCTTCCAGGACCCCATGACCTCGCTCAACCCGGTCCTGACCATCGGCCGGCAACTCACCGAAGGGCTGAAGATTCACTTGGGGATGAATGATGCGCAGGCTAAGGCTCGAGCGGCCGAGATGCTTGATTTGGTCGGCATTCCAGGAGCCGCGGATCGCTTAGGTGACTATCCCCACCAATTTTCTGGCGGCATGCGCCAACGGGTGATGATCGCCATGGCGCTTTCGACAAATCCTTCCTTACTCATTGCCGATGAACCCACCACCGCTCTAGATGTGACGATCCAGGCCCAAATCGTGGACCTTGTTAAACAGCTTCAAGAGAAACTGGGCATGGCCATTGTCTGGATCACCCATGATCTGGGTGTTGTGGCCGGGATGGTAGAAAAAGTAGCGGTTATGTATGCTGGCTATATCGTGGAAACAGCACCCGTTCATAGTCTTTATAAACACCGCAGCCATCCCTACACCCTCGGTTTACTGGAATCTTTGCCCAAGATAGATCAAAGACATCGGGAGAGGCTGGCGACGATCAAAGGTTTGCCCCCCGATCTCCTGCAAGAACCAACTCAGTGTCCTTTTGCCCCGCGTTGTCCCTACGTTATCGATAAGTGCTGGGAGGAAAATCCTCCATTGATGCCTAATGGTCCTGATCATTATACGGCCTGCTGGCGACATGAAGATATCCGGGATGATATGCACTTTGGAGAACCGATATGAGCGAGGTAGAAGAAAGAGAAGTTACAACCAATGAAGTCAAAGGCGATGTCGCTTTTAAGCCCAAAGAAGTCTTGATCGAGGTCAAGGATTTGAAAAAACATTTCCCAATCATGCGCGGCATCCTACGCAAACAGGTTGGGGCGGTACAGGCTGTGGATGGTGTCAGCTTCAATATTCACAAGGGAGAAACCTTGGGACTCGTTGGAGAAAGTGGCTGCGGCAAATCGACCACCGGCCGCACCATCCTGCAGCTTTTAGAGCCGACT
>JBFFVR010000210.1:0-3204 GCA_041570685.1 Promineifilaceae bacterium (SeqCode) | reverse complement strand
GTTCATTCGTTATAAGGTAGTGGTCGCTTATCGATAAAATCGGTCGTCCCTTCCAAAGTACTTGCTCTTCGTCATCGTCATCGGTTGGATAATACTGTTTTACAGCTGCCTCGTCCGAGGATTCGGATTCATTGATTTCATCATCCAACTCAAGAATCGCTGCATCAGCAACAATGTTTACTAAATCATCCAAATCCTCTTTTGAAACCGAGGTCAGATCGATTTCGGATTTAGCTATTGCCTTCCATATACTAGCTTGAATTCTATCTTTCGATTGTTTGGCTGACATGTTAGACTCCTTTTCTAATTTGTAACGATTGCTAACGTAGCGATTGCAAAATTCTTACGAATTACTTACATTGAAGTTGTATTATGATGCGGTTGGTCGTTTGCGAAAGAAAATGCAGCTGGTAGAATAGCCAACTTGTGGATGGTGACGACCGCCACAAAAGATGTAGAGGTTAGATAATGCCAATTTATATGTACAAGTGCACAGAGTGTGAAAACCGCTTCGAAATTCGACAGCGATTCTCTGATGATCCCATAAGTGAATGCCCAGTCTGTGAAGGAAGCGTCAGAAGAGTCATCAACTCAGTCGGCGTCGTCTTTAAAGGCTCGGGATTCTATATAACTGACAATCGGAATGGCAAATCTAACGGGTCGGTCAGTGGTTCGTCGAAAACCACCGAAACGAAACCAACTTCTAACGAGAAGTCTTCTTCAAACGAGAAGTCCAAGGAAAAATCATCTGACGTAACCGTTAATAAAGGAAAATCTGACTCAGCGACTTCTTCTAGTGCGACGGCATCGTAACGGCGACTAGTTAGCCATTAGAGTTTTATTTCAAACCTGTGCTATATCCGGCGCAGGTTATTTTGATCCAAAACAGCATACCTTAAAGTTGAAAGCCACCCGTCGCCGGTAATACTCTTTGGCTAAAATTGTTCACCAATTCTTCCAGACGCTCTTTGAGCCGCGCCCAGTCTTTACTCCGCAAAACAAATCTCATGTGTTCTTCCGTTTCAGTAACGCCGCTGACAAGGATTTGTTCCGCATCTCCATATGCAGTGTACCAAACGCCAGGCTCATTTATTCCTAAACGTTTCAGGCTCGGAATGAACTCGCTTACCATAAATTCAAAATATTCTGATTCCACTCCTGGTTGAATATCCCAACGTAAAATGATTTTTGTTGTCATAATAAGCCGATCTCTTTCTATCCGGCAATACTGATTTCTAACTCCCTGGCGAGCCGTGAGTAAACAAAACAGATGTTAAGTGAAATATAATATCACTTGATCCTTGGCCTCAACAATACTACCTGCGTCTCCTCAGTTACGTTACTCTTGGATAACTTTAAGCTATCTTCTTCAAGAGGGTCGTTCACACCCATTTCCTTCAGGAAACGATCAACACCTTCCAAATCGAGTTTTAATCCAGGTATTTTGTAATGCATAGGTATGACAACGCCCGGTTCTAGCATAGAAACTAGCTCAGCCGCTTTGGCCGCATTAAGACTGCTGCCACCCCCAGCTGGAACCAATAAGATGTCAACTTGTTCGAGAGCTTCGATTTGTGTTTGGGAGGGAACTTCAAACATATCCCCAAGATGAGCAATAGTTAATCCGCCATAATCGAACAAGTAAAGAATATTTCCGTTATTGTTGGTTTCTCCGACTGTGGCAATCCCTGTTATGAAAACATTGCCTATTTCATATTCGCCCGGACCAGATAGTTCCCGACGTCGACCTGAAACGGCCGACGAATTATTGTGCCCCATCGCATCATGGGATATCGTTACTACATCTCCCTTAAGTTTGAGTTGTGGTAACCCTACTTTACCATGATAAGGATCGGTTACAATAGTAGCATGGTGGCGGTCTTTTAACCGAAAACAACTCAATCCATACCAGACAATTTCCATCTTGAATGTATACTCCTTGAATCTACCTAATTATACCTGATGTCCTAAGGATAGGATAATGCTGGATAATTGGCGCCAGCTGGAAATAAATGGTGGTAAGATCATTTCTGGTGATGTCTTTCACCTCTCACTAGAACCAGGCTCTACCGGATACTCCGACGCCCAAATTGATGATTACGGAACTAAGAGCCGGAGTGAATATCCTTGGATGCCAGGCACAAGATTGAGCCTTGATGCCAGATTCTCACATCCAGATTCGGCATTGGTTGGCACTGCCGGTTTCGGTTTCTGGAATGCGCCATTTGGCGATCCAACCGTAGGCTGGCCAGCCCTCCCCAAAGCCGTTTGGTTCTTCTATGCTTCCTATCCGTCAGATTTGCCTCTTGCGCTCAAAGGGCCAGGACGAGGATGGTTTGCCTCAACCATTGATGCTAATACGCCAGCAACGCTCTATTTGGCTCCACTATGTCTCCCCATAATACTGCTAAACCATTCTTCACAGTTCAGGAATCGCACGTGGCCAAAGATACGAAAGAAGCTGAATATTACATTTTCACCAATTCAAAGCACCTTAGAAGAGTGGCATAATTATCAATTAGATTGGCACGATGTCAACTGCCGGTTCTTGATCGATCACAGGGAAATGCTGTCAACTAATTACAGTCCGGGTGGTCCACTTGGTTTTGTTTGTTGGATAGACAATCAGTATCTGGTAGCAACCATCGGAGGACGGGTCCGATGGGGAACCATATCTTTGGATAGAAAGCAATGGATGGAAGTGAAAAATCTAGAGATCACTCGCTTTTGACAGCCCAAATTGCCCGTGCTATACTCAATTTCCAACCGACAATCCCCGACGAGGGCTTTGGAGGGATGGCCGAGTGGACGAAGGCGACGGTTTTGAAAACCGTTGTGGGTGCAAGCTCACCGGGGGTTCGAATCCCTCTCCCTCCGTCTTAACAGTAGGATAAATATCGAATATACGTTTTCGCTTGGGGAGGTGCCAGAGTGGACGATTGGGGCCGCCTGCTAAGCGGCTAACGGTGTTAAAGCCGTTCCAGGGTTCGAATCCCTGCCTCCCCGTTGACGGAGACGCGTATTCTGCTCGCATTTTTACATGCGAGCAGATCGGTCTCTGATATACGCGCCCGTAGCTCAGTGGATTAGAGCGTCTGCCTCCGGCGCAGAAGGTCACAGGTTCGAATCCTGTCGGGCGTAGAGAAAGGGTGGGACTTTGGTCCCGCCCTTTTTCTATGTCCCAGGTTCGACCTGCCTAGTTTC
>JBFFVR010000209.1:0-3216 GCA_041570685.1 Promineifilaceae bacterium (SeqCode) | reverse complement strand
TTAATAGCCTTCATGTATCTTACAGGGCTTTGGGTAGTGATCGGACCAATAGCAAATTGGCAAGTGGGAGGCTCACACGCCTTCGCAATATATCTTTCTTGGATTTTAATTCCTGTCATTCTCTACTTACATCTGCTGGTTCCAAGCCCGATCATAAGTGACAGATTACAGAAACTTTTACCTGTTTTTATTTTGGTGGCTATTGCCCTCGCAACATTGGAACTGATTCAGGTCGTAATACCGATCTCATCGGCAAATCCCGTTCTCGGGTTGGCAATTATTGTCAGTATCGCCATCTTGACCTATCGGTCGCTAAAGCGAACGATTTCAATTGCCGACAGAAATTCCTCCCGACTAATGTTGGCTGGACTAGCCTTGTCTTTCGGACCCGGCATTCTGTTGGTTGTCATACCCCAAATCAGCGAGATTGGCGTACCGAGTACTCTCGCCTTAAGCGTAGCCTTCATATCGCTACCATTTTTACCGATATCATACACTTATGCGATTTATAAGCGACAGCTTGGACCAATGGAATTTAGGGCGAACCGGTTGTTAGGCCTCTATAGTTTCATCTTGATCTACCCTACGATCTTTATTGTCTTTCTACTTGTGGGGGAACAGTGGATTGTAGCTTCAAGCAGTCGAACCTTCTTCTTACTTTTAATATCGATAATATTCGTCTTAGCTACTCCTCCTCTCTTGGCCCGCCTGCAAAACTTAATGAATCGTCTCGCTTATGGGACTCAGCACTCACCAGATGATATTCTTCGAGTCTTTGCACAACAAATACCCACTGCCCTTAACCGGGATGCTCTCATAAAACCGCTCTCTAATGACGTGCTTCCGGCTTTGCTTATACGCCAGTCAGCCCTATGCCTTGATAAGGATGGCGCGCTCGATATTGTCTTCTCCGAACGAGTACCCTGGGATTCGATCCCGAAACACAAAGAACAACTCGAATTTGTACTGGAGAATCCCGCCGCTTATTTATCTTCCGGTGAAGATGTTAGCGACGAATTAAGTTGGGTCAGGCTTGGGATACCATTAGTAACTAGAGAAGAAAACATTGGCATCTGGTTATTTGGAAGAAGGGATCCAGATGATTTTTACCCCCATCATGACATCGATTTGCTACAAACCCTGGCAAATCAGCTTGCTCCAGTCATCGAAAACATCCGGCTCTATGAGGCCTTACAAGAACATGCTGAAAGTCTGGCTGAAGAAGTTGCTAGCAGAACTGATGAATTAAGAGCTGAAAAAGATCGGACACAAGCGATTTTAGACAGTGCAGGCGAAGGCATATTCTTCACGGACCCTGCTGGCACAATCCTATATGCCAACGAGGCTATGGCCCAACAGTCGGGCTATATTTCTAAGGAGCTCCAAGGTCAATCTCTTGATCTTTGGCACACGGAAGATGGATCACCAGAAGCATATCGAGAGATGTGGACGGCAATTTACACAGGAAGTGAATGGGGTGGTGAAATGCTGCTGCGTAGAAAAGATGGCAGCGATTGCGATGTTAGTCTGATCGTCGAACCAATTCACTCTGATTCGGGTCAATTATCAGGATTTGTGGGCGTCCAGTCCGATATTAGTAAGCTTAAGGAAGTAGACAGAGTAAAATCCAACATTATCTCCAGCGTCTCGCATGAATTAAAGACACCTTTGACCACGATTAAAACCTATTTGATGCTTATCCGTCGCGGCCGTCCAGAAAAACGAGATGGTTATTTAAATGTACTGGATCGAGAGACAGAACGATTAGCGACAATCATTGAAGACCTGCTTGATCTTTCAAAACTCGAAGCTGGGACAATTCCATCACAATATGAGCCAGTCAGCGTGGAATTGGCTGTTGGAGATGTGATCACCAGTTGTGCTACTCGAGCCGTAAGTAAGCAAATAAATATTGACACGAAGATTCCAGCATCCCTGCCCTCTGCCATTGCCGATATGAATCAGCTAGAACAAGTATTGACTAACTTAGTGATCAATGCGCTTAACTACACGCCTCACGGTGGCCGGGTCATGTTATTGGCCGGGGAAGGCTCCATGGAAGAACGACCGGCCGTTTGGGTTCGAATAAAGGATAATGGACCTGGCATCAGTACGGAAGATTTGCCCCATCTTTTTGACCGGTTTTATCGTGGCGAAGCTGCCCGTTCTAGCGGCGCCCCGGGCACAGGGCTCGGGTTGGCTATTTGCAAAGAAATAGTCGATCGCCATGAGGGAAATATTGAAGTATCGAGCAAGCCTGGCGAGGGAGCCTCGTTTACCGTTTGGTTGCCCGCCAAAGAAAACAATAATGATGATAAACGGTCGATTGAACCTCCAAACAGTACTCAATTCAGTGCTTCCGACTAAATCAATCCCCAACTATAAATACGATCATTAAATAACGACCTACTGCGTAAGTGATTCTATCTCACCAATAATATCGAAATTTGACTGAGCACCCATTCTGAGCCAAGCCAGGAATTCTCGATTGCCTTCACTACCGGTTATCGGCGATTCCATCAAGCCTAGTGGCGAAAATTCATTATTTAGACACCAATTCAATATGCCACTGAGAACGGATCGATGGACTTTGGGATCACGAACTATTCCTCCTTTTCCAACCGCATCTCGTCCTGCCTCGAACTGAGGTTTGATCAAGACGATTACATCGCCATCTGAAACTAACCATTTTTTTACGGAAGGCAATATCTTCCTCAGCGAAATAAACGATACGTCAATGGAAACGAATTCTACTGATTCAGGCAGTGAGTTCAGATACCTTGCATTGGTACGTTCCATGATCGATACCCTCTCATCTTGACGAAGGTTCCAATCCAATTGTCCGTATCCCACATCAATAGCGTAAACATGGTTGGCTTTTCTTTGAAGTAATACGTCGGTAAAACCACCAGTGCATGCTCCTACGTCAGCACAAATTTTTCCTTCAACGCTCACGGAAAAATTATCTAAGGCGGCAGCCAACTTATACCCCCCTCTGCTAACATATTCTCGCTTTGGAATAAGCTCGATATCGGCATCGCGACTAACAATCATGCCAGGTTTAACTGCTTTTACCCCAGAAACCAGAACTTCACCAGCCATGATCATTCGCTGACTCCTTGAACGGGAATTCACCATTTCCCGTTCAACCAACAATTTATCAAGACGCTCCTTTGATTTAGCCATCAAACTGATCGCCCTAACCAATCGTCCAGC
>JBFFVR010000208.1:0-3229 GCA_041570685.1 Promineifilaceae bacterium (SeqCode) | reverse complement strand
TCTTGATGGGGAAGTTGATGAACTACCAGATGACATCGAGGATACGATTTCACGTTACCGAGGCCAATTAACTAGAATCGGCGGAATCAATCCCGAAGCCCCAGCTGAATACGAAGCTACTTTGCTGCGGTACGATCATTTGCGAGAGCAAATCGAAGATCTTATTGATACTCAAGATAGATTAAGAAGTGTAATAGAGGAATTAGATGAAAAGACTTCCCAAGCATTCGCAGATACTGTAAGAAAAGTAGATGCTGTGTTTGGGGATGTATTTAAACGATTATTTGGCGGTGGGTCAGCAAAACTAATACTCACAGAGCCAGAGAATCTAGTGGATAGTGGAGTTGAAATTGTTGCAAGACTGCCACGCCGACGAGAGCAAGGATTGGCCTTGTTGTCAGGTGGAGAAAGATCATTGACTGCAGCAGCGCTTGTCTTTGCCCTACTCAAAGTATCACCAACTCCATTCTGTGTTTTGGATGAAGTAGACGCCATGCTTGACGAAGCCAATGTCAATAGGTTCCGTGATTTGCTCCAGGAGTTGAGTCGGCGAACCCAATTCATCTTGATTACCCACAATAGAGGTACGGTTCAGGTAGCTGAAAGCGTTTATGGTGTTAGTATGGGCTCTGATAGCGTGAGCCAAGTAATATCAGTTAAACCCGAAGATTATTTAGTTGGAGATCAGGCAGCCCCCTAGTCAGGAATCCAATTCTAAGCCTAGAATCTAAATAAAAACACACCTGCCCTGGCACTATTTAGATGTAGCCCAAGACAGGTACGATATTAGATTTTTAGCAATGTTTCAAATTATTCGCCCTGAGATCCATCAGTTTGAGGTAGCGCGAATGTCGGCGTCGGCGGTCCAGGCGTCGGCGGCTGAAGAAAACGTCTGTCAACAATTGGACTTGTCGGTACATTTGTCCGCCATCGTTCAAAAATTTCAACCTCAGTCAAGCGCTGCTCATCAAGCCAGGCACGAAGTAACTCTTGGCGGGCATTATTGTAAAGGGTCTCGCTCATTGACCTGGTTTCTCGGCCACTGACCATAATGATATAATATCGATCCGGGGACCCTTCCTCGGTGGTAGGCACGAAAATTATCGTTCCAGGAATTTCTATCTCCTGATTGAATGCGGCCTCAGCAAGCTCAAGGCCAAAAATATTCTCCAATTCATCAAGCGTGCGCCAAAGGACCTCACTGGCTACGGCAGAACTATTATCTGTCTCATCAACGGGCGTACTTCTTACCACGTTCCACACTTCAAGAAATCCGTCAGAAGTGATATTCGATAGAGTTTGCTCAGATTCTTCTTCCGATTCAAAAGCAAGATAATAGAAACTGGTATGTTCTGCTTGATCAGTTAAACCTTCTTCATCCGCCAGCGCATCTAAAAATAGTTCCTCGTATAAACGAGCTCTTACAATATCTCGAAAAAATCGTTCGTCTGCTCCAAGGTCATCGAATCGCCCAATTAGCTCGTCAAAATCGTTTTGAAAAGATTCTATAGATACGGCTGTCGAAGTTGGAGCAGGCGGCAATGTGGGACCTGGTTCGGCCGTGGGAAACGGCGTATTCGTAGGCACCACTTCCGTGATAACGGTTGTTGGAATTGGAGTGAGGGAGGGCGTTGGCATTACCGTTTCAGTTGCGGTAGGCAGTGGAGTCGGTGGTGCTCCATCAAAAAAATTGAAGGAACTTTCAATTTCACTTTGTACATCGGCATCTGAAACTGAAATTCCACGAGCCACGGCCGCTGTTTGAATCAATTGTTCATTTATGATTTCATCCAGCACAGCCTGTCCGAGAACCTCTGGTTGTTGTTCCAGCAGCACCAATTGTTGTCCGGCAAATTGCTGGACCTGTCCAATATCCTGCCCGAATGTTTCGGCGAGATCTTCAATACCAATTATCATCTGAGATCTTTGGAATCGGACACGATCCTGCCAAGCGCGCATAGGTAATTCTATCCCTTGAACCACAGCGACAGGAGTAGTTGGTCTAATGAATAGTTCGTTGACCAATCCTGCAACGAGAATTACGGCTAACAAACCAGCAATTGCTATAACTGCCAATCGAACTTGTCTCGTCTGTTGCTGCTGCTTGCGCGCCTGTAGGACTTCTTTACGACTTTGGCGCTGTCGCTCGTCTTGAGTCTGACTTCGCTTCTTTGCCATGATTCAACCTATTTATTCTTAATCAGATACAAATGGAAGCAGAGCCAGGTGCCGGGCCCGTTTTACCGCACGAGCCAAACCACGTTGATGCTTCGCACAGGTGCCTGTCTGTCGACGCGGACGAATCCGGCCATGTTCAGTCAAGTACCGCCCAAGCACTTCATATTGTTTATAATCAATGTAATCAACCTTCTCGACGCAGAAGGCGCAAATTCGTCGACGACGATGATAGGGACTTGATATCAATCCTTCGTTACGGCGTGAAGTTTCTTCAGCCATTTCTTTTCTCCTCATATTAACCTTCCCGCGAGCTGCGTCCTGGAAATCAAATATCCCAGCTTCCAGCGAAAAACAGGAAATGCTTTGTGATTTAATCTTGCTTATCTACTGCCAGAGTTTAGCCGCCTTTGCGGACAGCCAAATGACGTAAAACATCATCAACATAAAGAATATTACGTTCAATTTCACTTAGATCTGCTGGTTCTAACTCTACTTCATAGAAAACATAATATCCCTCGGTGTAATTGTCGATGGGATAAGCTAAAGATTTTAATCCCCAGTGATCTGAGCTCGGCTTCCCCTCTTCAGACTCGCCTTGGGCCAACCAACTATCAATTCGACCCAACACATCAGTTTGGGCCTCATCATCTATATCAGGTTTCAAAATAATGGTAACTTCGTACTCACGCATGCTGCAATTCTCCTTTCCTTGGAATTTACTCTAGCGAGCATATGCCCTTGAACGCTGTCAAGAGCGGAAAACGATGACCAGTTAATATTGTTAATACGAAACACTTTAGTGGTATCGTGCAACAGCCCACCATGTTACCACAATCGACCTGGCAGACAACCCGAATAATATTGGCAGGTTAACGGCACATTGATGTCAGTTTTGGCCGAAGGGGGCTTTGAGTATAATTGCATGTTCTTTGTGGCTTATACTATTTTAGGGCAAGCCAGCATCAACTAAATATTAAAGAAAATGTGGAAGCAGCGATAAGCAGCTAATGAAGAAGCAATCATTTTTGTCTAAGAGTCAAGTCAGGCGCAC
>JBFFVR010000207.1:0-3270 GCA_041570685.1 Promineifilaceae bacterium (SeqCode) | reverse complement strand
TGCAACTTGGCACCGTGGATGGTGCTCCTACAATCCATACGATTCAATTGGCTACCGAAGTTGATGTCTCGGGCATAAACGAAGCAGAATTGCAGGAATATGCCCAGCAAGCGAAAGAGAAATGTCCCGTTTCCAAAGCTTTGGCGGCCGTTAATACCATAGAAATGACGGCGACGCTTTCAGGCTAGGCCAACCACTGCGGGTCGGCTAACTGGCCTGCTATCGTTCTTGGCTCCAAGCCATTGTTGCAATCTAGTTTGGCGTATCTCTGGACCCACGCTGGGAGGATTCCCGCACTTTATCTTTGCAGGTGAAATCTTCCAGAAAGGTAACGGACGATATTCACATGTCCGCTTAAATCAACATAGGATAGTCTGGGAAGCGTTGTGTCCGGCAAATGGCCATCGCCTATCCATCCTTCTGGCAGCAAGCCACGCTACAAGATATAACCGCGATACTTTGGTTCCGCCTCAGGGAATTAGAGTCTGCGGCCGAGCCACCGGCAATCGAGCCCCCGACGATGCCGGCTTTCAAAACTTCTGCCATATCGATACCTCTCCGTGTTTATGTCCTCAGCTTGTCATTTACTGAAACTTGCTAGCGCTTCTGGACCATAAAGAAACCAGAGAGCAGAAGCAATGCATACATGCGAGATCATCCGCTTTGCTGTCATAGCAGATTATGGCGATGACTCCGCCGATGAAGGGCGAGTGGCAACGATGGTGAATGCTTGGAACCTCGATTTCATCATCACCCGCCCTTTTCCCCCGGGAACCATGGCTTCGATGAGGATCTGCGCTGGCCATTTGAAAAGTGGGGGGCAGAAGTAGTCATGAGTGGTCACGAGCATTCCTACGAACGTTTTGACGCTGGCGGCTTTCCCTTTTTTGTTAACGGGTTGGGCGGTAGAAGCCCAAGAGGATTTGACCACCTGGGTACACTACCTCAGAGCGTTGTATCGGTCACCCGTTACAATGATGATTATGAGGCCATGCTTGTAGAAGCCTCCGATTCAGGAATCACCTTGCGGTTTTACAATGTGAATAGTGAATTAATAGACGAACTTACGGTCAACAAGTATTGTGGGGTCTTTGAAAACCCGAGCGATTTGATCTACCTTCCCACCATTTCTAACACCAAATGATCAATCTAGCATTTGGCCTCCCTTCCTCCACGATAGCGCCGGGAAATGATGGTTGGTAAGGATGACAAAGCCCCAATTCTCGATTATATTTAGAGAAGAGAACATTGAAACTAGAAATCTGCCGGGGCCGAATTCTTGTACATCACTAAGCGGGAGTCATGTTCAGCAGAAAATGTTGACACTTACCAAATTCTTTTCAATAGCCCACAAGGAAGGAAAACCATGGAATTGAAAAAGCCACTAGACAAAGCGGAATTGGAAGTTGCCTTCAAAAAGAATCGGGATTTGAGTGATTTTGATCTGAGCAACCTCGATTTAACTGGCATCAGATTGATGGGATTTAATGGTGAGAACATTGATTTTAGCCAAACCAACCTTTCTGAGGCGGTTATCGCCGGCGCGAATTTGGAAGGTGCCAATCTTTCGGAAACTCAGCTAAATGAATCCTGGATCGCGGGTCTAAACCTGGAGAATGCGAACTTGAGCGGTGCTGATTTAACCGGTACCCGCTGGCTGGGTGTAAACGTTAGCGGCGCTGATTTCTCGGAAGCCAACATGGATGGCGTTAAATCAAGTGGTGTTAGCTGGTCTAGCGCCAGCGTATCGCCCGAGCAGACTCCTGATCCCTTAATGCCATTTCCTCTCTGGCTACCACCTCTGCTGCTTGGGATCATGACCATCGTGTTTGTCCTGGTCCTGAAGGGGCGTCGTTCAAAAGTATAGAAGCTTTTACGTGCCTGGCATCCCAAAATAGGGCTGAGCCGGGAAGTTTTTTGCTTCATATCCATTATCTTAAGCTTTTCAGCTCAAGTTGGAATCCCTCCGATTTCCGACGTCTTCGGCTTGATTGGGTTAGAGGAAATCCATTGATATTAGGGCGTCAGTATTTACGGGCTTGCTTCTGATATACTTTGTGTTATCAAAGATAACTAATGAGTTTGATGCGCATACTCAAATCTTCAATCCACTCTTCACAAAAAAACTAAGTCGTTTTCAAGAGCATCAATGAATATTGTCTATCCCGTGTGAATTGACCCATGCAAAAGCTATCTGCTTTTATTCGCTTCTGTCGCCCCCATACGATCATTGCTACCAGTCTTCAGGTTACTGGGCTTTTTATTATAGCGGGCGGAATCCAGAAGCTGACCCTCAATAGTTTGGCCATGCTGTTGGTGACCCTCATCGCCTGTCTATCAGCTAATTTATACATCGTTGGCTTAAACCAGGTACAAGATGTTGAAATCGATCGCATCAATAAGCCGTTCTTGCCACTCGCGTCCGGCGAGTTTTCGCTCCGGCTAGGTAAATGGATCGTGGCCCTGGCGGCATTGCTGGCTATTGGCTTGGCCTTGACTCAAAGCCTATACTTATTGCTAACGGTCGTATTGTCAATTGTTATAGGCACCTTCTATTCGCTCCCTCCATTGTTCTTAAAAGGCCGGCCTCTGTGGGCTGCTCTCAGTATCGCCTTTGTTCGGGGCTTTGTAGCCAATGTGGGTCTGTTTTTACACTTCAATCAGAAATTGCAACCTGGCTCTCCGATTCCATGGCCCTTGGTATGGGGTCTGGCGATCTTTTTCTTCGGCTTCGGTTTGGTTATTGCTCTTTATAAGGATATTCCCGACCTCATTGGGGACCGAGAGTTTGGCATTCGCACGTTTACCGTGCGATTAGGCCCGGAAAAAGTATTTAATGGCGGCCGGTTAATACTAGCGGCCTTCTACCTAATACCTATTATCGCCTCCTTAGCGATATTGCCCCGCTCGGATGGAATTGTTTTATTAGTCGCTCACCTGATCATGGTGACACTTTTTTTACTTGTGAGTCGTTCGGTTGATCTGACGGATACAGCGGCAATTACTCGTTTCTACATGTTCTTATGGTCGCTTTTTTATGCCGAATATATATTACTAAGTCTAAACACCATCGTTCGGACGAGCCTGCAAGCATAGAATTGAAAAAACCTATCTCAAAATCGAGCCCTTCAGAGCGCAAGTTTGCACCTGGTAATTAATGGCCGCTATCAAAAGTAATTTCCAAACCGTCACCTATTTCCTGCGGTTAGGCCGGCCATTATTCTTGCTGGGTGGATTCTTGCTGTACGGGTTGGGCGTGACCATAGCTTT
>JBFFVR010000206.1:0-3283 GCA_041570685.1 Promineifilaceae bacterium (SeqCode) | reverse complement strand
TTGGCAGACCAGATCTTTTTGTTAAGAAATCGGGACCGATTACTGCGACTGCCGGAAGCATTCTTCGGTACGCTTTGCAGTACGGCAATGTGGGAGAAGTAATTGGAGAAGGTGCCATACTCTCCGATTCAATGCCTTCTAGTACGACTTACATCAGTGATACCAGCGGTTTATCTTTAAGCTTGAATAGTGAGAGACAACTGGTTTGGCACATTGGAGATGTTTTGCCAGATTCCGATTATTCTTTTGAATTAATCCTGCAATCCGACTCGTCAATAACGGGATTAATCAGTAATGGCATCACAATTGGACCCGTAGAGAATGAAACTGTTGTAGATAACAACCAGGCCAGCGCTTTAACCCAAATAGATAGATCAGGGAACATAGGTGTGCTCATTGATGCGGTTTATTATGATTCCTATGAAACCTTTGAGCCAGATGAAGCAATACGCCTGATTGGAGCCGGGCAAACAGCCGTCGATATATCCAGATGGCGCCTAGGCGATGGTGAATCAGAGGTTGTTTTTCCTGAAAACACGGTATTGGCGCCATATAAACAGATTTGGGCGTGTAAAAACGCCGTTGCTTTCTTTCGTCAATTTGGTTTTGAACCTGATTTTGCGGTGGAATCTGAAAACTCTTCTGCCAAAACTCTGGATGGTTCTTGGCCTAGACTCAGCAATAATGGAGACGAAGTTTTTCTTCTTGATTCAAGCGACCAGACCATGGATGTAGTGGTTTACAAACTAGGCGATGATTCGATACCTGGATGGTCTGGTCCTGCTGTTAACCCTTATGTGGTAACTGGCGTTTTTGGAGAAGAGGGACAGATCTTGTTTAGAAAAAGGGAGCAATCAAGCGGGTTTCCGGTGCAAGATACGGGTACCGCTGCAGATTGGGCTCAAGATTTGAGCGATCCGATCAACGGCCGTAAAGTTCAATATCCAGGATGGGACCTTGGAAATTTCTTTTTTCCTTCAAAACAGACCGAACATGCTGAGGTTATCCTTGGGATTACGCCAGACAACGGTTATGAACTTGTTTTGGACGAAATTGAGGAAGCCCAAAACAGTATCATTATAGAATTTCACACTATGACCCACCCAGATCTTGCCAACGCGCTACATGAAGCTGCTTCGAGAGGGGTAAGTGTTACGTTGTTGCTCGAAGGAAGTCCTGTTGGAGGCATCGAACCAGAACAAATTCTGGCCTGTGATTTGTTAGAACAAGCTGGTGGCCAATGCTGGTACATGATCAGTAACAGCGAGCTAGATATATATGACCGTTATCGGTATTTGCATGCCAAGATAATGATTGTTGACGGGTCGCGTGCGATTATAAGCACCGAGAACTTAAGCCCGAATAGCCTGCCCAATGATGACAAGCGTGATGGTACTATTGGCAGGAGAGGCGTCATCCTGGTGACGGATTCATCGAGCGTGGTCACTCGGCTCAAAGAAATATGGCGCGTCGACTTCGACCCGAATTTCCACCTTGATATCGTTAACCATAAACAATTTATTTCCCAAGAACAAAAGATAACTCATCAAAAATACTTTACCCAAGAGGAGCCGCCAATAAGCTACACGGTTCGTTTTTCAGAGCCAACGACGATTTCTGGCACCTTTTCATTTGAAGTTATCCAGTCACCAGAAAATAGTTTCCGCGATCAAGATGGTATTATCGCCTTAATTCATCAAACTGGTCTTTCGGATACGATTCTGGTTGAGCAACTGAGCGAACGGCCCCATTGGGGTTCTAGCATGAGTTCATCTGAATCTGATCCAAATCCTCGACTGGAGGCTTACCTCGATGCTGCCAGGCGAGGGGCAAAAGTTCGCATTCTTTTGGATGGTTTCTTTTTAGACCAGGAGGGGACAAACCAAAACTTTGAAACATGCGAAGTTGTCAATGCAGTTGCCCAAGTTGAAAGCCTCGATCTTGCCTGCGAAATAAACAATCCCACAGGTTTAGGAATTCACAACAAAATGATCCTTATAAAACATAATGACCAGGGCCATGCTTATATCAGCAGCCTTAATGGTTCAGAATTATCACATAAGGGCAATCGGGAAGTCGGGATAATTATCGCCTCAGATAGCGTCTATGATCTGCTTGCCAAGATGTTTTATTATGATTGGCCCAAACGAAGTTACCTGCCGATCATTTTCAACCACTATATCCCTCCAGCCAAATACGTGCTGGTGAGCGAAGTATTGTACGATCCATCCGGCAGGGAAGAGGCTGAATTCATTGAATTAGTTAACCCAACGCAGGCCACCATTGACCTTGCAGGATTTAGCCTTGGTGACGCGGTTAATCGTGATGACTTTGAGGACGTGCGGCGATTTCCTTTCGGTAGCATTTTATCCCCCAACGACACATATGTTGTCGCTCTAACAGCAACTGGTTTCAATTCAGAGTTTGGCTTCGATCCCGATTTCGAGATTGTTGACAGTTCAGGAGAAGTGCCCAACCTTGTTGACGACCCCGATTGGGGTCACCCAGCAGCAATCTTGCGTCTTGGCAACCAGGGAGATGAGGTCATTTTACGGAATCCGAGCGATCAGATAGTCGATGGCATCGCCTATGGCAACGGCGACTTAGATGGAACGGTTGCCTGTCCATCGGTTATCGGTTCCGATTACAGCCTTGAGCGACGACCTTACTGGCGAGATACAGATGATTGCCCTTACGATTTTCGAGAATGGCCTTTTCCCAGTCCTGGTTGGTTACCTTAGCTTAGCAAACCCAAATATTCAAATCGATATCATGTATCGACTAAATAGCCAGTAGTTGTGGCAGTTCTGAAAGCCTAAGAAGCCGGAGGGGTAGATGGCCGTGGGGGAAGACTTTTACCTTCATGCATTTGGCCTTGGCGCTAGGCTCGGCCGAGCCACATAAGCTAAATGATATGACGTCGATAAAAAAAGCCTTGGCTCCAGAGATTCACATCTCGGAACTGCCAGCCCCCCGGGAGCCAAACTACGACAACTAACCCTTTACCCGCCCCATACCGGCGATGTCCATGGCGAAACCGATGTGACGCCAGAGCTGGTTGAAAAAGTGAAAGCGGTCGTTTACCAAGAGTATTTTAAGGTCGAGCTATCAACATATATTATGAAATCCCAGCAGGTACGTTTTTTCCATTAGATTTAGACGAATCCAACGCAAATTACTCTCTGCTTCAATCCGGTGCATTAGACCAGGAAAGGTGGCGTCTTTGTTAGCCATCCTGATACCATCAGCAGAACCTATCTTGGATCTGAGGTTTATTATGAAT
>JBFFVR010000205.1:0-3319 GCA_041570685.1 Promineifilaceae bacterium (SeqCode) | reverse complement strand
GGAGTAACCGCCGGGGATTCAAGGCCGGGGCTCTGGAAAACGGATTAAAGCAGGCATCAGGCATTTTCCTGGCTGTCTTTGACGCCGATTTTCAGCCGAATCCTGATTTCCTAAAGCAAACGATTCCTCACTTTTTGGAAGATAGTGATTTGGGCATGGTACAAACCCGCTGGAGTCATCTAAATCCATTCGAATCCCACATCACTGGCGCTCAAACCATCGCCCTTGACAAACACTTCGTCATGGAGCAAACCGTTCGCCACCGGGCCCAACTTTATCCAAAATTTAACGGCTCGGGCGGCGTCTGGCGAAAAACGTGCCTCTTGGAAGCCGGAGGCTGGGAGGAAGATACAGTCTGCGAGGATTTATGTTTGAGCACTCGGGCCATTCTTAAAGGCTGGAAATTTCGCTTTTTAAACGAGGTAGTCGCTCCCGCTGAACTGCCTTCAACGATTACAGCCTATAAGAACCAACAAGCCCGCTGGGCCAAGGGCTCGACCCAATGTCTGGTGAAATTTGGGCCTTCCATTCTTGCTGACCGAAGGCAGTCATTGGTCGCCAGAATCTATGCCTTATTATCAATGGCAGGCTATTCCACGCACTTGTTTCTTCTGATATTGCTCTTGGTTCAAGTCCCTCTCATTTATCACAATTACAGGCCTCCCGCTTGGGTGCTTCTGTTTGCCATCGCTGGGATCGCCCAACCTAGCCTGTTCGTTTTAGGCCAAAAGGAACTCTATCTGGATTGGTGGCAGCGCTTGCGTTACGTTCCTACCCTTTTGCTGGTAGCCATTGGTTTAGCCCCAGCCAATTCCCGGGCCATATTTCAAGCATTGTCTGGCCATAAGAATAATTTTGTAAGGACACCCAAAGGAAACCAAATAAGCCATCAAGCATTGTCAAAAAAACAGAGGTCTATGGCCAACTATTTGTTGCCAGTCGATTGGATAATCGCTATTGAAGCATTTCTGGCAGTTTATGCCGCTATTGGCTTATTTCTCTGCCTTTATTCCGGCAATCTTGGTCCCGCGATTTTTATGCTTTCGTGCTTTCTTGGATTCGGTTACGTTGCGAGCGCAGGCATCATTGAACAACGCCTTCTTGCCCACAAAGCGGCAAAATCAGGATAATTCCTCTTATTTTCAAAATTATTAATCTCAATATAAATAATTTTCATACATTTCGTCATTTATCTCAATTATATTCTTGACAAGATAATATTTTTGTTATATTATTGTTGCACATATGAAATTTATTGAGTTCAATGTAAATTTTATAAAGGTGATTGATAAAGTTTTTGGAGAATATGTTTTATGAACCCAGTAATTGGCCAGTGTCCTATTTGCGGTGAAAGTTTGGCGGTTACCCGATTGCATTGTCGGCATTGCGACACAGCCGTCGAAGGTCACTTCACCTTAGGCCGTCTTTATCATTTAAAACCTGAACAGTTGCGGTTCGTTGAAACCTTTATTCGGTGCGAAGGCAAGATCAACCGGGTTGAACAGGAAATGGGACTCTCCTATCCCGCGGTGCGGGCGCGTCTTAGTGAAGTAATTCGCTCCCTGGGATATGAGGTGGGAGAAAGCGAAGGCGAGGGTGTCTCCGAGGAATTACGGACCGAAATTCTGGCCCAATTATCAGAGGGCAAGATTTCCTCTGAGGAAGCGCTCGAATTACTCCGTGGTTGAGGTTTCTCCAATAAATTATCAAATTGCAGGGCATTGCTGAAAATCGATTAGATTAGCCTGTATACGCCTATATATCAAGAAACGACGAGGAAGATGAAATGGATGATTCAAAGAATGCTCGATTGGAAATTCTTCAGTTATTAGCCACAGGCAAGATATCGGCGACCGAGGCAGCAGAATTGCTGGATTCGGCTAATAGAACTGACAAAGGTGAAACCAATGTCCATCTATCGACATCCGAACCCCAGACCACCGCCGCTTTAAAAGAGGAAGAAATAGCTAAGAATTCTCCCAGCCCAAGTTGGCTTCATGTCAGGGTTACAGATCTTAAGACTGGCAAGGGAAAAGTTATGGTAAATGTTCCACTCAAGCTTGTGCGTTACGGCTTCAATATTGGTCGGCGTTATGCTCCAGAGTTAGAAGATCTAGATTGGGATGAGTTGGCGGGCACCGTATATGAAGATCAAGGAATCCTTGTCGATGTAATGGATGAGGAAGATGGAGAACACGTCCAGATATATGTGGACTAAGTGGTCAGGAATCTATTGGAGAGTTGGATTATGGCACAAGAAAGAATAGAAACTGGTAAATCTCCTCGCTTACATATTACTTGTCATGGCGACTTGTTAATAAAGGGATGGGCCGAACCGGCGCTACTATTGAACGGTGATGGCTACTCCGTAGAGGAGCAGGAAAAGGGTCTAGCAATCGAAAGTCATGGCGACTTAAAGCTATATGTTCCGGCAAATGCGGAAATTAATGTTCCTGAAAACCAGGGTGACCTAGCGGCAAAAAACTTTGGTGGTCTGTTTTTGATACATCACGTGGCCGGAGATCTAACCGTAAATAATCTGGGACCGGTGACTGTTGATACGGCAAGTGGTGATGTTCGGGTCCAAAATTTAGCTGGCTCCCTTGATGCTGGTGAAGTGATGGGAGATCTGGCAGTTCGCAACGTAGAGGGCATCGAAATCAAGACAATTTATGGTGATTTCGCCGCAAAAAATATTGTCGGCGACGTGACCTTGACTTCAGTTATGGGTGATGTAAATCTGAGAACAGTCAACAAGAATGTCACCATCGAAAAGGGTTATCGTGACGTTAACCTCCGAAACATAGGTGGTTTGCTTAAGGTGACCGATGCCAAAGGTGACATCCGGCTTCGAGGTAGTCTCGCTCCTGGAAAACACCATCTATCGGCCCGAGGTGATATTGTCGTTCGTTGGCCTGTAATCGAGCCCTTAAATATCGAAGCTAAAGCACCGTCAATTAAGAATCGTCTTGTCTTATCTGAACTGGTAGAAGAAGATGGCTATTTAAGTGGGAAACTCGGAGATGGAGAAACTTTTCTGATACTTGAGGCAAACGGCCGCATCATTCTTAAAGAAACCTCCAAGGGGCAGCAAGCTTGGGGTGAAGAAGTTGGTGATGAATTTGAGGTAGAGCTCGATCTACATGGCCTGGGTGAACAGATCTCTTCTGAGATCAACTATCAGATAGGCGAATGGTCGAGACGAATGGAAACACAATTTGGTCCTCAATTCGCCAAGAATATTGAAGAGAATGCTCAGAAGGCCGCCCGGCGAGCTGAAAAAGCCGCCGAACAGGCTATGCGTAAGGCCGAAAAAGCG
>JBFFVR010000204.1:0-3349 GCA_041570685.1 Promineifilaceae bacterium (SeqCode) | reverse complement strand
TATCAAAGAAAATGTACCTTATCTGGGATCTATTCCACTCGATGCAAAGGTCAGAGTTGGGGGTGATATAGGCGAACCGATAACGGTTAATCATCCAGACAACCCAGCTGCCTTAGCTTTCGCGGAAATCACACCAAAAATTGCTGCCCGCATCAGTGTATTAACCCTTGCGAACCAATCGAGTATGATACCTATCAAAGTGATAGGCTGAACGAAAAACAATAATTTAGTTCTTGGCCGGTCACTACCGGCCCTTTTGTTTTATGCTTGCAGATATGATTAAATAGCTGGCTATAAAATTCGCATCTTTGTGTTTGAAATTGCTTTACGCTCCGAATACTTCCTTAGCAACAAGGCAATTTTTCACGGTATTTAGTCGAAAATTAATTGATCTCAAGATCAATCTTTTACTATGCTAGGTGGAGACTGCTAATGAGTTCGGTAGTTGGAGTACGATTCCAAAAATTAGGCAAACTGTATCATTTTCGATTAAAAGATGATTCTGGCACAGTGAATCCAGGGGAACATGTTGTCGTCGAGACAAGGCGCGGGCGACAGCTGGGACAGATAATCGCATTTATCGATCCCGACAATCTCAATCCAAAAAGAAGGATCAAATCCATCGAACGAAAGGCTACACCTAGGGATTTGGTGATGAAGCAATATTGGGAGCAAAAAGAATTAAACGCCCTTATTACCTGTCGGGAAAAAGCCAGCGAACTCGGAATAAAAGACGCCAAGTTTATTAAAGCCGATTATAGTTTTGATGGATCGCGTCTCACATTTTTATATGCAACTGAAGATAAGAAACTAGATGTAAGACCGCTCAGGAAGCGATTAGGTCGTGCGTTCAGGGCCAGAGTCGATATGATGATGATCGGCCCAAGGGATGTAGCCAAGATATTGGGTGGACATGGCGCTTGTGGACAACCGAGGTGTTGTTCTACTTTCCTGACTGACTTTAGTCCAATCTCCATTCGCATGGCCAAAGCTCAAGGAATATCTCTCAGCCCACAAGAGATTACAGGTATGTGCGGTCGTTTACGATGTTGTCTCGTATTTGAATATGAACAATATGTTGAAGCGAAGAAAGAACTACCTAAAGTGGGTAAGAGAATTGGAACCCCCTATGGTGAGGGTCTTGTAAGGGACGTTCGGGTGTTACGTGATTCGGTACTAGTCCAGCTTGATGGTGGTGATTTGCAAGAAGTATATAAACACGAGTTTGAACCGCTTGAGGAACTGGCTGCACTTGAGAAGAAGGCGGCAAACGGCTGTGCGAAACATGAAGGTGGGGGTTGTGATTGTGGCGCAGCAAAAGGCGGCAAACAAAATGCCAATTAGTTCTTCTTCCTAGTGATGCAAATTGCTAACTACTATTCCAAAACATCAAATGGCCTCTAAAAGTAGTCATGAGGCTTGGAAACTAGTAAATGCGTTCGTAAATGACGACGGACTCAAGCGACACATGGGCGCGGTAGGCGCTGCAATGCGATTTTACGCTACTAAGTTGGGATATGATCCTGAATATTGGGAATCGATTGGGATTATCCACGATTTCGACTGGGAAATTCACCCCGATTTAAACCAACATCCAATGGAAGGAGCTCCTATCCTGCGGAGGCGGGGTTGGGATGAAGAAGATATAAGGATTATCCTTTCTCACTACACTGAAGGAACCGGCATCTCCAGGGAAAAACCAATCGACTTTGCCTTGTTGGCTTGTGATGAGATTACTGGCCTTATTATTGCCACGACTCTCGTTAGACCCTCGAAAAATATTGCTGATGTCAAGCTAAAATCGGTGCGCAAAAAGTGGAAAGATCGTCGTTTCGCCGCTGGAGTAAATCGCGAGCATGTAGCTGAAGTTACTTGGGAATTTAGCGACAAATGTTTTGATGGAAACCTCGATCTTTGGCAACACATTGAAAATGTATTGAAGGCCATGCAGATTGAGGCTGTAAAGCTGCACCTAGATGGGACGTTAGCTAGCCAAAAATGAGGAGAAGAGTGTGTCAATCCCAGAAGATTTGACGGTTGCAGAGGCGCTCGAAGCTATCTTAGAAACTGTTGGGGAGCTAGCGATAGAAGAAATTTCGCTTCTTGAAAGCCTAAATCGAATACTTGCTGAGCCTGTCAGGTCAAAGACAAATCTGCCTCCTTTCTCCAATTCCTCGATGGATGGATATGCGGTGGTGGCCGAAGATGTTCAGGATGCGACAGCCGAGAGGCCAGTGATTCTACCGGTCTTTGCAGATATTGCCGCTGGAAAAGTTGCTGACCAACCAATAACGCCTGGAAACGCAGCCAGGATTACTACTGGAGCACCGATGCCCAAAGGGGCTGACGCGGTAGTACCAGTCGAACAAACAAGTGAACCCTGGCGGGATGCCGAAAGACCGCTGCCAAAGCAAATCAAAATTTTCCGTTCAGCAAAATCTGGCGACTACGTGCGTTTACCTGGCGAAGACGTAAAAGAAGGTGAGCTAGTCTTCGAAAAAGGCGTTAGAATCCGTCCCCAAGAGATCGGCATGCTGGCCTCACTCGGTTATGATCGTGTACTTGTGGTTCGCCAACCGCGAGTCGGGATCCTCGCGACCGGAGACGAGTTAGTGCCAATTGAACAAGCGCTACAAACAGGACAAATAAGAAATAGTAATAGTTACTCGCAAGCCGCTCAGGTGATTTCACTCAATGCTATTCCTATTCTCTTAGGAGTGGCTGGGGACAGCGAAAAATCGGTCAGAGAACACCTTCAGGCTGGCGTTGAAAAGGGCGTTGATCTCTTTGTTAGTTCGGCGGGAGTATCCGTAGGTGCATATGATCATGTCAAATCTGTATTAGAGGCTGACGGGAACGTTGGATTCTGGCGCGTCCGTATGCGACCCGGGAAACCACTTGCATTTGGAACTTATCAGGGCATTCCCTATTTAGGACTGCCAGGCAACCCTGTGTCGGCTATGGTCTCTTTTGAGAGATTCGCACGTCCTGCCCTACTGAAAATGGCCGGAAGCCAGTTGCTAGAACGCCCCACCATGAAGGTGAAGATGCTTGATAGTCTGGACTCTGATGGTCGTGAAAGCTACATTCGGGCGGTGGTTAGGCTTGGTAATGAAGGATATGAAGCAAAGGTAACCGGCCTTCAAGGCTCGCATATGCAAAGCTCGCTGACAAAAGCGAACGCCTTGGTCATCATCCCCGAGGGAGTTAAATTTGTTAAACGGGGAACAATTCTTGAAGCTATGATGATCGATTGGCCAAACTACGTTTTCTAACGACAGAAAACGAAACCGTGGGCGGGTTCGATATTATTCTCATAAATGAAGATTTATGAGCTCTCGGACTCTTT
>JBFFVR010000203.1:0-3369 GCA_041570685.1 Promineifilaceae bacterium (SeqCode) | reverse complement strand
TGGAAGAGCTCTCAAGGTGCGAACTCTTATTAAAAACGATTTTCTGGCTGCTTTTGAAGAGGTTGATGTAATAGCGGCGCCCACGAGTCCAACAACGGCTTTTAAAATCGGGGAGAGAACCGGCGATCCTTTAAGTATGTACCTGGCCGACATATTCACACTGCCCGTAAACTTAAGCGCCACCTGTGGCTTGTCGGTTCCTTGTGGCTTTGACAGTAAAGGTCTACCCATCGGATTGCAACTCATCGGTAACACGCTGGATGAGGCAACAATTCTGAACGCAGCTCACGCTTATGAACAGGCGACCGACTGGCATAAGAAGCTAGCCAGCATTACACTAAGTGAAAACCACCTAGAGTAAAAAACAGGTGGATACTTTGATGATTATTTCGTATGGAATGATTCAGGAGGGTTGATTGAATGAAGGTTATCATTCTTCTGGCCGGTTATGGAAAACGCATGCGACCTTACACTTGGAGCAGGCCAAAACCAATTCTGAGAGTTGCTGGCAACACGGTTGTCGGCCACATCCTCGATATGATGAGCGATATTACCACTGAAGAGGTCATCTTTGTGGTTGGTTATAAAGGCGCTCAAATAGAAGAGTGGATTCGCGAAAATTACCCAGATTTAAACACCCACTTCGTCGTCCAGGAGCAACCGTTAGGTCAAGCGCATGCCGTTTGGTTATGTGGTGATTATCTTGACGATAGCGACGTGGTTGTTGGTTTTGGCGACGGCATTATTGAGGCTGATTACGCTCAGTTTCCTCAACCAGATTCCGATGCGACCTTCCTTGTTCAAGAAGTGGAGGATCCGCGTCGCTTCGGCGTTGTCGCTTTAAATGAAGCGGGTTATGTAACGCAGCTCATTGAAAAACCACCAACAATGGAACACAAATTAGCTATTGCCGGCATCAATTGGTTTCGTAATGGTCGCCAACTTTATGAGGCTATCGATACAATTCTCAAGGAGGGTCGCAAAACGTTAGGCGAATACTTCATGGTTGACGCCTATCAGGTGCTATTGGAACGAGGAGCAAAGATACGGACCATGCTCTTGAGGCAGTGGGCCGATGCCGGGACACCCCAGGCCATCCTTGGCACCAATGCCCGCCTATTATCCGCAGGATTTTCCAGTCCAGATGCTATGGAACGTGGCTTCTCTGAGGATTTCGCGGTTATACCGCCCGTTTATATTCACCCAACTGCCAAAATTAGTTCAGCGGTTATTGGACCAAACACAACCATCGATGCCAATGTGAACGCTTCGAACGTCATTATCCGCAATAGCATTATTGATCCGGGAGCTACACTCGCAAATTGTATCCTTGACCAGGCTCTAGTTGGCGAAAATGCCCAGGTCGATGGGCAGGCAAAAGCCCTGTTTGTAGGAGATAATTCGACGGTTGAGATAGGCTAACAAGGACAACTCCATGCGCAATTTTGTATCCAGAAAAGTAGCCAGCACGCCACCTTCTGGGATTCGTCGATTTTTTGATATCGCCGCTACCATGGACAATGTGATCTCCTTGGGTATAGGTGAGCCTGATTTCGTGACCCCTGAACCGATCCTGGAGTCGGGTATCGCCTCCCTTAAACGTGGTGAAACGCAATATACCTCCAATAGCGGCACCATAGAGCTACGTAAGGCACTAAGCAGCTATTTGACTGGGCTCTACGGGGTCTCTTATGATCCGGAAACTGAATTGCTTATAACAGTTGGCGTCAGCGAAGCACTTTACCTGGCCATGACCGCGATTTTAGATCCCGGCGACGAGGTAATTATTCCTGAACCCTGTTTCGTTTCCTACGCCCCAGAAGTATCCTTCGCCGGCGGTGTACCAGTTACAGTTGCCACCTATGTCGCTGACGATTTTCAGGTGACGGCTGAGTCGATTGCCGCTGCAATTACAGACAAAACAAAAGCTGTGCTTCTTGGCTATCCTAATAATCCCACAGGCGCGGTAATGACCCAGGCGGTCCTTCAAGAGATCGCCACCGTTGCTGAACAACACGATTTACTCATCATTTCAGACGAGATTTATGACCGGCTTGTTTATGGAATTAAACATACTTGTGTGCCAAGCCTACCGAACATGCAAGAACGCACAATTCTGTTGGGTGGCTTTAGCAAAGATTACGCCATGACTGGCTGGCGCATAGGCTATGCTTGCGCTAACCCGGAATTGTTGGCGGCAATGCGTAAAGTTCATCAATACACTATTATGTCGGCGCCGACGACGGCTCAGGCCGCGGCGCTAACCGCCTTACTCGAGGGAGAAAAACACGTCGAGCGGATGCGGCAGGAATATGATCGACGCCGGCGCCTCATCGTCGATGGCTTTAACACACTTGGGCTGGATTGTTTCGAACCACGAGGCGCTTTTTATGCTTTTCCTTCAATTGGCGCCAGCGGTATGAGCAGCGAAGACTTTGCTATGCGACTGCTGGATGAAGAAGAAGTCGCTGTTGTACCGGGGGATGCCTTTGGACCAAGTGGCGCAGGTTTTGTTCGAGCATCTTATGCCACAGCGTATGAAAAAATTGAAGTGGTTTTAAACCGGCTAGAGCGTTTTATGCGCCGCCATGGTTGAGCTGACACTTCGGCTATTGTAAACTCCTGCGAATCACTGCCATTAGAACAAGCCGCACCAATTTATGTTATGTCAAATTATTAAACAAGACCGTTGGTCACTTAAAAGATCACGATGGCCAGTCAATGATCTAGGAAAGATCGTCGTCAGAGAGATTTAGTGGCAAGAAACCTTGGTAATTCATTTTGAAGATTCATATCCGGGGGCTTTACGATTTTAGGAAAAAGGAGATGCCAATTGCGAATTTTGATGCCTAATCATTTTCCTTTGCAAGGTTCCGGTAGTGGTATCTACACACTCAATGTCGCCCAGGAGCTTGTTAAGCTGGGGCATGAGGTGCTGGTCATCGTACCCGAACATCAAGCCATTCCTGAAGACCGCTATCCGTTCTCGGTCGAGGTCATACTTTTCGACAATGGTCTTAACAGCATTGAAGCAGAGGCAAATTTCAATTTTCCTTGTTTCACGACCCACCCCCGAAGCATCCAAACATTTTACGACTTAACAAATGCTCAGTTGAAAGATTATGTCAATCTATGGCAAGATCATATGGCGTCGGCCGCAATTTCATTTAACGCTGATATTATTCACGCTCACCATGTCTGGATTACGCCATACGTCGCATCTAAGATTGGTATACCATACGTCATAAGCGTTCACGGAACTGATCTGATGGGATTCCGCAAAGGACCTCGCTATCGAGATATGGCTTTAACGGCCGCCGAGGATGCCTATGGCTTGATAGCAATATCTCGTCAAGTAGCCAAAGACAC
>JBFFVR010000202.1:0-3398 GCA_041570685.1 Promineifilaceae bacterium (SeqCode) | reverse complement strand
ACTGCCAGAGCCGATCTATTTTCTAAGAAAATTTGCTGTTCCAGCCAACCGTTAAAGATGGTCACTCTTTGCAGCGGGGCATAAAATTCGTTCGGGTGTCTGGCGAAAAAGTATAGCAGCGGTAATACAACCACAAAGACAACAAGAGCAGAAATCAACAGGCCGGGCAATCTGCGGAAGAATTTCTGACGATTAAATAGGAAAGTTAGTCCTGCCCAAACCAATATCAAGAGCGGAAAGATACGAAAAGTGACGTAAAAATATTGGCCGAAGCCCAGGGCCAATCCGCCAATAATGTAACTCGTACGACGACCCGTTGCCCAGCCGTGGGTAAAAGCAGCTAATGTTATAACCGCAAATAATCCATCCCATATGTTGTTCAGCCCGATACGGCTAAAGTGAATATGAAAATGCAAGGCGGCCAGAAAAATGGCCGCCAGAACGGCCGTGGCCCGGTTAAACAATGTCCTGGCTAACCAATAAAGCGCAACGACCGTTAAGGATCCAGCAAAGATCGACATGAATCTCAAGCCGACAATGGTTTGGCCGAAGATCAAGATGCCTAAGCTTTGAACGGCAAAATATAATGAGGGAAATGAGAACCAACCGATAGTGAATGGGTTGTTAAAATCGCCTTTCAGAAAATTCAAGGCCATTAGGCCAGCTGAACCCTCATCACCAGACAAGGTTGTTGGGATCGATCCAATCGCAATGATGCGCAAAAAGAAGGCGAGAGCGAATAGACTGACTGATACAAACAGATCCGAGCGATCGATAGAGAAAGGAAACCTACTACCCGCCTTATAACCACCAGCTATCACTGCGGCTACTGCGAGCAACCAGGCAAATAGCGAGACAAGGAAATTTCGAGCTAGCCATTCATCACCGGCGGCAAGTGCTGCTATAAGAGCAAAAACAGGTGCTAGCAAGAGCATCAACAGTTGCTCACTGCTAATACCGAAATATTGGATAATTTTATTGCTCAAGGATATGATGCCGCTTGGTAATGCTCGGCCTGACATCAAATAACCAGCTAGACCCAGGATGAATAACCCGGTAAGTATCAGCAAAAGTACGAATATCTGTTGATGTTCCAGTACCAGACCGTAGATGAGGCTTCCCATGAAGACGATTAGAAAACCACCCAATAAAAGGACAGATATCGAAGCGCGTTCGGAGGGAATAGAAGTCATCGAGATATTTGCTTCTTTGTCAAATCGAAAAACTAAGAAACGACAACTTACTTGCTGTGGAGAAATCAATGACCAATTGTAAACCATTTTATCTAATGCTGATATATTCAATTGGGTAAAATCTTAGGTTTTCTTGATGGGATGCCGGTAGATAGGTAACATTTAAGCACAGCATAATGGTCACAATCTGGACATTATGATCTTGTATGATTATTGTTTTAGTTTACATAATGCAAATTAAATGATTTTGAACGCGCATTCTATCTATCGTTCGTCATAATGTTTTCCTGTTTAACGAAGCTTGGAAATTTCACCGACCTCTGATGGACAATCAAATTCGCCAACTTATTCAGACCATCCATGATAAGCCTGGACGCGTAATGATCGTTTCCGCCGGTGCTGGCATTCAAGCGATAGCCTGGCTATTGGGGGTTGCAGGGGCAAGCCGTACTCTATTGGAAGCGGTGATTCCATATGACGAATCATCATTCGATAGTTTTTTGGATCGTAAGCCTGAGCAATATGTTGCGATACAGACCGCTGGTTATTTAGCAGGTCGGGCGGTGACCCGGGCGCGTCGTATTTGGCAAGGATCTGAACCAGTAATTGGGCTGGCTTGTACAGCAACGATAATCACCGATCGGCCAAAGCTTGGGGACCATCGAGCCCATATTGTCGTCTGGTCACAATCGAAAATATCTCATTACAGTTTATACCTGAATAAAGGTGCTCGTGATCGCTATGGAGAAGAAGATTTAGTCAGTCGGCTGATGCTCAATGCGCTTGCAGAGGCCTATGAATTAGATATCCGGGTACCACTCCCACTTACCGATCAAGATGAATTAGAGGTGACGGAGGATAACCTGGCAGGGGCGGTCAAAGATCTTTTGAGCGGGAACTCAGATTATTTCGCTGTGAAACCTGAGGGAGACAAAGTCAATACGATATCACCAAAGGCGATTCTATCCGGTTCCTTCAATCCACTACATGAGGGCCATTTAGCACTCGCCAACGTTGCTTACGAAATACTGGGCAACGAGGTCGTCTTCGAATTGGCTTCTAATAACGCCGAAAAACCCGCTATTGATCAGGTATCTATCCAACAGAGATTACTCCAGTTTGCCGGTCGTTATCCGGTAATAATCAGCAATGCGGCAACCTTTTTAACAAAAAGCCTTCTATTTCCTGGAACGACGTTTGTCATCGGCTATGATACGGCCCAGCGGATACTGGAACCACGATTCTACGGCCACAATCGGGAGCAAATGTTAGCTGCTTTAAAACAAATCGAGCGTCAAGATTGTCATTTTTTGGTCGCCGGAAGGCTTGGAAAGGACGGAAAATTTCACAACGCGACGGAATTAAAGTTTCCGGATGGCTACCATCACCTCTTTCAGGCCATACCCGATAGTCGATTCCGCCTCGATATATCCTCATCTGATATCAGGGCAAAGAATTCCTCCGGAAAAAGATCGGTTATTTCGGCGTCCTGAGTTCTGTGGAATCAACCGAGATGACTGGCATTATTTTGAGAAAAGATTGGCCGAAATCTTAGTTGTTTGCCTCAATTTTACGATGCTTTTAGAAGGATAATACCCTTTGGCCAAATTCATGTTGGGATATATAAGGGTTTCAGACCCAACCAAACAGCCAGGGTTAAGGACGGCGTTGCAACCGGTTTGAACATCATCGCCGAGAATAGCACCTAGCTTGGCTAAGCCCGTGTCATAAGCCGTTCCATTAATCGTTAACTTGATGGTCGGCCTTTTTCCTGAAACAGCATCTTTTTTGCTTATCAGGGTGAGATTGCTTAGCTTAGTTCCTGCGCCCAAATTGACTCGTTGCCCTAAGATACTATCTCCCACATAGTTAAAGTGTGGTGCGGCCGCTTTGGGCAAGAATATACTATTTTTGGCTTCACTCGCATGCCCTAAGAGACTTCCTGATAGCATAACAACATTTTCACGAACGAGAGCACCGTGACGAATCACGACTCCTGGACCAATGTAGGCTGGTCCTATGATATAAGCGCCCGGTTCAATCCGAGCTCCAGCAGCAACATAAATTGGGCGCTCACTTAGATGAGCGCCCGGCATGATCTCGCCTACTATTTCGCGCCGGTTGTTTAGTATCTGATCGACATTCTCTTCTAAGAATTCAAGTGCTTGCCAAACATACTGGCAACTATCAAAAAGCCTGAGTGTT
>JBFFVR010000201.1:0-3416 GCA_041570685.1 Promineifilaceae bacterium (SeqCode) | reverse complement strand
TGGTCGCCAACCTCATCGACGAATTCGTCAGTAAGTTCGGGGAGTTCACGACTTTGAACGTTTAGCACTGAGACCGTAAAGATCGCTTCTTTTTCCGCTAATTCTTCATCGTCATAGTTTTCTGGAAAGGCAATCGTAAACTCTTTTTCGTCCCCGGCAGACATACCGACGACATTTTCTACAAAGGGTAAATCGACAAAGAGACGTTTCGAGTCCAGAACGATATCCGAACTTTCTTCTCGCCAGATAACTTCTTCTTCATCACCGGTGAGATTCCCCTCGCCACTTAGGGTAACCATATCACCCTCTTCAGCGGGTCTATCGACTTGTTCAAGTATCTGGTGATGCCCCCGGACGTGTTCCACCGCTTCTTCCAGAGCCTCTTCTGTTACCTCGACCGGTTTTATCTCTTTTCGAATGTTTCGATAGTCGCCAAGAGTAATAACTGGTTCCAAAGGCACAGTAATTTCCAGTACAAGGGGGTTTAACTCCATATCGTCCAGCGACGGTTGACGATATGGTGTCTCATCAATTTCATCCAGAGCCTCTACAACCAGGGCTTCGAGCATATCTTCTACAGCATCTGCCCTGACAGCCGGCTCGCCAAATCGATTGATGATGACGCTATAAGGCACTTTCCCTCGGCGAAATCCAGGGATATTGATCTTTTTTCCAAGTTGACGAGCTGTTCGGCGCATCTGGGATTGTACCCTTTCCTCGGGTACCTCTACCTTCACCTTTAGCTGGCGCTGTGAATCTTCTTCTGTATGTATCGTTAACGTCACAATCTGTCCTCACAATTCAAGTCGTTATCTTTCTTTGGCGGCTCCGCCGCGAGCCATGCTTAGAGTAACTCTAAGCTTAGAGTATCTCTAAGTGGTGCGCGAGGAATCATCTATCCCGTGCTAATCGTGCGCTTTGGGCAACCAAAAAGCGTTGCCTTGCTAGATCCGGTGCCATAGTAGCGTCGGTCGCTTTGGCAACGCCTCGATATGGGGAAGGCGGGACTTGAACCCGCACGCCTTGCGGCACATGATCCTAAGTCATGCTCGTCTGCCAATTCCGACACTTCCCCAACAACTCGATTATACCATTGGCGACATCTTTGCCAAGCAAAACCAGCAATATAGAGTGGGCGAAAAGGAAGACAATTTTGACCTGATAAATGGAGGGTTGAAAGGTGAATTGAGCGCCGGTGGGGTGATTGGCCGCACACTACTGAATTCTAGCTAAAATCGAATAGTCTTTTCAATTCTATTTATTTTTTTTCTCTTTTACATTACCATTAGACATGTTATTGAATCCTTCGTTTTGTTTAGCGAAATCATCAAACACTTGCTCAACGGTAGGATTCAATCAAGAATCCGGGCACTCAATCAAAAATCTTGACGCGAACTAAAGGATGCCGGGATTGATTCAGCAAAGTGACTAATTTTTGTGATCCTCAATTTTGGAGCAAGGAAATCGCATGTCTACGATACTCGCCAAGAACGCAAACGTAATTGCCACAATGGATGATGATCGCCGGGAAATAGAAAACGGTGGCCTTTTTATAAGGGATAATGTAATCGAAAAGGTGGGACTAACCAACGAACTTCCAACGGAGGCGGATGAGATAATCGATTTGTCTGATCACGTTGTTTTGCCAGGTTTGATAAACACCCATCATCATCTTTACCAAACACTTACCCGTGTTATGGCCTCTGATGCCGATCTTTTCACGTGGCTTACCACCTTGTATCCGATTTGGGCCAATTTGACAGACGAGGCTGTTTACATCAGTACCTTGACCGGTCTGGCTGAATTGGCTTTGTCTGGCTGCACGACAAGCAGTGATCACTTGTATATATTTCCAAACGATTGCACCTTAGATAGCCAGATAAGAGCCGCACAGGATATCGGTGTACGGTTTCATGCCGCCCGAGGCTCTATGTCATTGGGTGAAAGTCAAGGCGGTCTACCCCCAGATAGGGTAACTGAGGACGAAGCTTTTATTCTAAAAGATAGTCAGAGATTAATTGAGACGTATCACGATCCAAGTAGACACGCGATGCTCCAGATAGTTCTGGCACCTTGTTCGCCATTTTCGGTAACGGCCGACTTGATGCGTGAATCAGCTATCATGGCCCGGGAATATGGGGTACGGCTGCATACTCATTTGTCTGAGACTCTGGAGGAAGAGGAGTTCTGTATAGCACAATTCAGACAACGGCCGATCCCTTACGTTGAATCATTAGGCTGGACAGGCGAAGACGTCTGGCATGCTCACTGCGTTCATATGAACCAGAAAGAAATGGCTCTGTTTAGCCGGACCGGCACGGGAGTAGCTCATTGTCCGACTAGCAATATGCGTTTGGCCAGCGGGACTGCGCCGGTGGTGTATTTGCATGATCATGGGGTTAAGGTTGGTTTAGGCACTGATGGATCTGCCTCGAATGACGGTAGCCATCTACTGGCTGAAGCTCGGCTGGCTATGTTGAAGCAACGGGCTGCACCGCATCGCTACCTAAGTGAGGAGCCAGGTGACAGGCACGGATTTGCTGGTCATGCTGGAGCTTTATCAGCTCGCCAGGCGTTGGAATTGGCCACCCGAGGGGGAGCTGAGGTCCTGGGACGTGACGATATTGGTCTTTTGGCTCCGGGGATGAGTGCTGACTTTGTCGCTTATGATTTGAACCGTGTTGATTTTGCTGGTGCTTTGCACGATCCGGTGGCTGCTCTGCTTATGTGTCAGCCGCAGAATGTTAATCTGTCGGTTATTAACGGCCGCGTCGTCGTCCAAGATGGGGTCTTAATGACGATGGATCTGGCGCCGGTTCTGCGACGACATAATGAAATTTCAGCGAATATGCTTCGCGGCGAATAGTTTCGCTATCACAATCACAACTCCCTGATGTTTATAGGCACAAACGGAATATTGTTTGACGAAAAAGGCCGGGTACTAATGATCCGGCGAGATGATATTTTCACTTGGGCCTTGCCTGGTGGAGGCCTCGATGCTGGGGAAGTGCCGCCGAAGGGAGCCATTCGCGAGGTTCATGAAGAAACAGGACTGGAAGTTTCAATCGATCGTTTGTCTGGGTTGTATTTTTGGGAGTCGGACCAGGATTCTCTCCTAATCTTTTCATTCCTTTGTGAACGTTTAGGTGGCCAGCTTAGGACTTCTGAGGAATCGCTCCAGGTAAAGTTCCTCCGATCAGATTCGCTTCCGCGAATGACCCTGTCATTTCACCACGAGCGCATAAGGCATGGGATAGATGCCTGTGAGGCGGGAGTATATTGGGGCAGGCAGCATTCAACGCTATGGACTAAACTCGCCTTAGGGATGGTGATGCCGTTTGCACATCGCTGGAAAAATCTACGCCGTCGATTTAGAAATCAACCCGCCTATCAAAAACCGCCTGATTGGCAGATGG
>JBFFVR010000200.1:0-3420 GCA_041570685.1 Promineifilaceae bacterium (SeqCode) | reverse complement strand
TGTCTCCTTCGCCTTAATAGCAAGCTTATTCATTCTGCTCAAAGCGAGAAACAACCTGGCGTATGAGCCTCTGGTCAGATTTTTTCTGGTGGCCTATCTTTTGGCCAGCGTCATTTTTATTTTGTGGGCGGTATATTGGAGCCTGAGTTGTGGTCAGTTTAGCTTCCCAGAGCCGTTGAGCTTGCCCGACTGTAGCAGCTGAATCCCCTGAAGGTGGATTTTTTGTGTCTGAAACCTAGGGGGTGCCGTAAATAACTCAGACCTTAGCTTGACGGTTGCTACGCAAAGTCTTCAGGATGTAGAAGGCAAAAGCCAACATAAAGAACACGGTCATTCCATACGTCAAATAAGTTAAACCGCCTTCCACCTGAGCCAGCGCGTCTGTGGCAAAGTATCCCAGAAACAGCAGCGGAATCGTCCATAATAACTCGGCCGCAAAAGATACTGGCAACCATCGTCGATAAGGCACGTGGGAGTTTCCTGCCGCAATAACGGCAGGCAAAGCAAGACCATTTGAGAGCTTAGCAATTAAGATGAATCGCCATGGTTTCGTTCGAATCTGCTCCTGCAATGGCTCTCCAATTCGTTGGTATAAATCAAAACGCTTCCCGACCCTTTCGATTTGTCCTGTGGAGCCAACGTTGTACCAAAAAAGATCGACAATCACTCTGGCTAATAGAGCGACAATGATAATGGGGATCAGGTTAATATGGCCTGTAGCCGCCGCAATACCACTGAATATCGCAGAAACACGACCCTGAAACATCATAAAGAAAGCCACCAGCATATAATTCCAAGTCCCTAAGTCTGGCAGCTCCCCTTGCTGAAAACCCGCCCATAATTGCTCCATCGTGTCAAATATAATTTCCATATTACGATTATCAACCTTTTCCGTTTATTAGTTTTCGCGCTAGCGGACTTTTCGGCAAACAGCCGAATCTCCTTCTAACTACTCTCATACAAACCCAAACGATTACCCGACTTTCAAGCTGGCCCCTTACCGTAAGCTTCTATCTAATTTCAATCCATCGGGGATAGATTGAGTATAACTTAAATAGATTTCCACGCCATATGTTTATATTTGAATTGTCGTAGAATCATAATTCAATGGCACGATCCATAACCTGGTCGGATTTGCCACCATTCGTCACAGGAACGCGGATCCCAAAAGCGACCTGTGTCTACAATAGCAACAATCACCTCGGAATAACGGACTGTCCCCAATACCTTACCAGTACTAAGGTTCGGCAAATTATAACTATAAGGCCGCTTATTGGGGGGAATATATTGATAACGCGGTCCAGAAGGATTATCCAGCGCGTTGTACGAAGCCAATAAATTGGGGTCAGTGCAAATATTATCGATGTGGAGCAAGTAGCCGGCGGATCCCGCACTATCTTCCCGAGTGTAGCGCAGTGCTACCGTATTTTCATCGGCATAGATGAGGATCACTTCCTTTCCTCCACCAATATCATATCCGGACTGGGGAACATGCAGCGTCTCCCCAAATGAGGCGGCTAGTCCAATCGTTGTTACCTCTGGGATAGTAATTGGGGCGCCCCTATTTCCCGGATTTGGCGAAGGTGACCAATTCCATTCGTTAACCTGGTATAGTCCTAGAATGGCGGGGACCCGGGCTGGAGAGAACAATGTAGCGAGCTGGGGTGGCTGTGTCGGGTCATCGGAGCCATAATCGACAAGATCGTGACGTAGATTTGGATCTGGATTTAATTGATAACCCCTCAAATCAAGATTCTTATCGGCATGATTGTAGGCTGGACGAACTGGATTATCCAAATCAAATTGAAAGGCTGTACCGCTGCTATACTGGTTACTTGAAATTACGGGACACCCCTCCGGCTTATGGACGATCGGCAAGAAACTAACAGGTCCGGTATCGGCTGCTTCTAGCCGCGGCCTTTTTGCTTCTGATATGGCAGCAATGAATGTTAACATCATAAAGAGACAAGCAACAATAATAGTTGGTTTCCTTCTCCAGTGTGTGATCACCGCTAATCTCACTTTGGCAAAATTCCGGAGCCAGCTCCAAGAACGAGGGTTTTGCCAACGATTTAAGTATAGCGGTCTACTATTCACAGAGCGATAGGGAGATGGGACTACTACAGAGTTTTTCAGCAAATCAGACATTATCGATTGTTGACTTCTGAATCTAAATCATCTAATGCTATATCCTTTTTTATGTCAACCAGGTGACTGAGTTTATGGATAATTTGTGAAATGTCTTATGGGTCTATAAAAGATCACTCGCGGTAAATTGATTACTGAATAATTCGACAGTTTCGAGATTTCGCGCCATCATTAAGCAAGTTCTTCCACTTGATAGGCGAAAAGTTTGTGTCGAAAAGGATTGGTTCCGGATTACCTTTTGGAGCGGACCACAAAAAGGGAATTTGTCTTTAAATTCGTTAGGATTATTAGGGTAGTTAGCAAAATTTATTCATTGGAGAATCGCTTGCGATGGGCACCAATTCCAGCAACTTGAAAGTCGAGAGATTTCACGCAGGCCGACTCGTTCCTAGTATAACCACTGCCTTTGTAATTGCTTTGCTGGAGATCGTCCTTGCCGTGTCATTTGCCGCCCTAATATTCTCGGGGGATCTTAATGCCTTGGTGGCCGATGGTATCGGATTGGCCCTGGTAGGAGCAGCGATTTGTGGTCTATTTGTGGCCCTTCTCAGTTCACTTCCCGGCACGGTGTCCGGCAATCAAGACGTGCCCGCGGCTATCATGGCTACCGCTGCAGCAGGGATCGTTGGGGGCATGCCCGCAGATGCCTCCTCGGATGAGATATTCGCAACCATAATTACGGCCATAATCCTAACCACATTGCTTACTGGAGCATTTTTTTGGGCGCTTGGCAGATTCAAGCTGGGGGCTTTAGTCCGGTTTCTGCCCTATCCCGTGATCGGTGGCTTTCTGGCAGGTACAGGATGGCTTCTCATCAGTGGGGCTATGAGCATGATGACCGGCGGGACCCTGGCTTTCGACCAACTAGCCCCTCTATTCTCCCCTGAGGTATTGATTCGCTGGCTTCCAGGTCTCGTTTTGGCTATTGTCCTATTTATTGTTTTGAAACGCACTGGCAATTACCTTTACTGGATCGGAATATTATTACTGGCGATTGTCGCATTTTTTTTGATCGCTCGTTTAGCTGGGGTGTCAGTTTCTGAACTAGAAGCCAGCGGTTGGTTGCTCGGACCATTTCCTGGTGGCGTCCGCTGGCAACCGATAGTCCCTACCATTGCTCTTGATGCTTATTGGCCCGCGATTTGGGACCAGGCTGCGAATCTAGTGGCCATCCTGATCGTCAGTTCTGTGGCCTTACTACTGAACGCCAGCGGTCTGGAACTTCAAAGCCAAAAAGAACTTAGATTCAATCGAGAATTACAGGCAGCAGGC
>JBFFVR010000199.1:0-3431 GCA_041570685.1 Promineifilaceae bacterium (SeqCode) | reverse complement strand
GAGTAATTGGATGGATCTGCAAGATAATATCTCCAGACTGCCATCCCCAAGATGGGGCTTCGATAGAATCTCTTTGAGCGACTATTTTACCTGATTCGTCAACTACATGTGTGAACAAGTCTACATTGGTTTCATATGCCGGTGGGACAATTGGTCCGACCTTTGTTGGGTCTATGACCTGCCAAATGGTCAATAATTCGGCCGTTTCTCCTGGTCTAACTGATTCATGCAGCCATTGGGCGCCTACAAGAGTAAGCGCATTGCCAAAGTTAATATCAGTGTCTGCCCATGACCAATTTCCTATCTTCAAGTCGTAGACAGAAAAGGTTGGATCGAGGTCATTCGAATTAAGATTGATCGTATCGATTCTTTCCGCATAAGGTCTAAACGCCGGATGAAGCGGGGTTGAAGAAGGAATTATCAATTGGGTTGATTGTCCATTTGGAAAGATGAGCGCATTACGAGCGTCTATCCACCGCAGGTTGTTTTTGTCATCAGGTAGTAGTAGCCGGGCTAGTGAGGGATCATGAGCGGCGCCTGGATAGACGCTTGATACGACGACAGGGAGATCTGCGTAAGATTCTTCCACATAGGCTAGTGCTTGGGAGATGGTGTGCTGATAAGCAGCGCGCACTTCGGGAAGTTGAGCCCAACGTAAAAAGTAATCATTGACCGTCACAAACAGCAGTGACAGGAGCCAAACAGTGACACTACCGGCGAGGATCAAACGACCTGAATTACCCCATCTCCTTTCCAGTGGTGCACTAAGGGCAACAAATCCTATGGCTGGCAGTATATAAGTTGGTGGTAGGGCACCCAAATTGCGGGTCGTATTTGCTTCAGCACCGGTGACGAGCGATGGCAATATGCCGACAAACAGCCAGATCAAGAGGAAGGCATACGCCGGCTGGCGCCAGCGCCAAAGAGCTACGAAGATACCGATCAGGAAAAAGATCGCAGAGACGGCGAATAACACCGGCCGACCCGGGATGTTGTAGGCCAGAAAATGGTCGCCGAATCCTGGCCGAAAAAAAGCCTGCAACGCCTGGCTTGCATTTTCGAAAATAGGGGCCAGCTCACCGGCGAGCAGATTTTGCAGCGGCCCATCAAGCATCTCCAGTCGGGTTTCAGCCTCTGGATTTGCCTGCACATAAGCAAACATTGGGATAATGAGCAATCCTGCACCGGCTAAGCCCGCTAATACCGGTTTCCAAACTCCACGAAATAGGCTCCTATGAACAAGAGCTAAGTAGCCAAGAAATAGAGGATAGATAAGCCACAGAATTCTCGCGGCAAGGTAAGTATGAAGGGTAGCGGCGACGCAGACGGCAAAGCCAAGCACAATCCACCAAACTTTTTTGGAACCAATGCTCTTCTTCTCTGGTTCCTTTTGTGCCCAGCGTAATATCAGCCAGAAAAATATCACCCCGGCCGTCGCTATGAAAGGTAATAACCCGGCTCGCAATGCTTGCCGGCTAGTAGCCAATGACCAGAAGGAAACGGCGATCAAGGCGGCCGCGAGAATGGCTGTAGAACGGCCAAATGCCCAGTTTACCCATAAATAACCCGCTGCAATTGCCAGCACACCAAAAATTATATTTACATAACGCAAAGCAAACAGGTTCTCACCAATGAGAGCCATGTTGCCGGCCACCACGTAATTGTAAAGCGGTTCGCTACCATAATTTAAGGGAAAATAAAACAGCAAGACTCCGTCCAGAACATTAATGGAGTCGCGTCCATGATTGGCTTCATCGTGGGTGAGACCAGGAGGAATCTCCGTAAGTTGATAGGTACGGAGAGCAAAGGCTAACAAGATGATGATTATTATGGGGAGAAACTTTTTAATCATAGCCAGCTGGCTAACAGAATAGGAATCGAGGCTATCACAAGAGGATGGTGTTTTTTTCGTAAGGAAGCGGCCATTTAGCGTTTCCAGGCGACTGCAAACACTTCACGTTCGAAGAACCAGCGGATAGGTGGAACATTGAAGGCAATCCACCGCAGCCAAGATAAAACCATTCCTTCATCCCTTTCTTGTGGTGGGCTGTCCAACCAAACTTTTCTTTTGAAACCAGCCGCCATAAGATTTCGGTGCATACTCATGATATCTTGTTCGTTGACATGAACATCCTGGTTAACCGGGATAATAGCTCTGGGATCTTTGGGATAATGCTTGCCCTGCCCAATTAATCGGCGCATGAAGCGCACGGCCGGATATGCATAAACATCGTACCAGCGGTTGGGAGCGGTGTGAATTATCAGACGCCCGTCGGGGCGGAGAATACGCCGAATCTCTCTCAGACTATGGTGCAATTCCCAAGGGTATAAGTGCTCCACAACATCAAATAAAAGAACGCGATCGAAATAATTGTCAGGGAACGGAAGATATTTGGCATCTGAGCGACAAACGCCAGAAGCCGTCGTATTCTCAGGATCTAATTGGTTTTCTTGTTTAATGATTTCTTGGGTCATCAATGTAGCAACCTCGGCGTAATCGATGCCGAAGGCATGTACGCCCAGCCGCATGCAATGACGTATTATCTCACCTCTTCCACAGCCCACATCCAATAGATTCATCCCAGGCTTGACTTCGGCCATCGCAAAGGCATCATTCAAGCGACGAGAGAGATGGCGCCCTTCTGACTCCAGAAATACATCATAACCTTCACAGGCCGTTAAGAAGTACTCCTCAGTATAAAGTGTTGAAGGTAGTGATTTCCCTTCCTTGGTTTCCATAATTGCCGGGCATTATAAAACACGCTCAAACCCAAGTCAACGAGCCATTTTCTCTTCCGTTTCTTTCAATTACCTTCGTTTGAGAATCAATGTTACAACTTTATTTGATATACTGCGTAAAGGCTATCGAAGTGTCAGGAGATGACTTACCAGGGTTTCGAAGAGGAAGCAGTCTGGCTTGAAGAGGCCAGACATGGAAATAAGCAGGCATTCGGAAAGTTAATCGAGGCGTATCAATCGCCAGTCTTTAATATAGCGTACCGAATGCTAGGAAATGCCGACGAGGCCGAACAAGCCGCGCAGGAAGCTTTTATTCGCGCCTGGACGAGGTTGGATAGTTATGACCCAGCGTTCAAGTTTAGCACCTGGTTGTTATCGATTACCTCAAATTACTGTATTGACCAGATACGTAAGCGCCGGGCCCAATTATTATCTATTGACGAACCGTTACCGGCCCATCCAGCGCTTATGTCGGAAGGATCAGCTGGTCCAGAAGCACAAGCCGTTTCACGAGAGCGGGACGAAAGTGTCCAACTACTTCTACAAACACTCCCGCCAGATTATCGTGAGGCGGTGATCTTAAGGTACTGGCATGAAATGTCTTACGATGAGATTGCTGAAGTGATGGAAACGACAGTTAGCGCAATAAAGTCAAGATTGTTTCGAGCGCGAAGGCAACTAGCGGAATCTGG
>JBFFVR010000198.1:0-3433 GCA_041570685.1 Promineifilaceae bacterium (SeqCode) | reverse complement strand
GTGCCTTGGAAGAAACCGAGGTGGTTGATGAGATATTGCCATATATGGATGACACCGATCCTGAAGTACGGCTTGGGGCAACAGTCGGGCTGCTGAAGTATGGCGGCATTCCAGGAATCCTCGCGGCAGCCAATCGCCTGTCTCCCTTAGAATCGTCGGACGATCCGACCGATCGCTTATTCCTAGCTAAAGTAATCGGCGAAGTCGAGGTGAAGAATTTCTACCAGCCTTTGTTGTCGTTGCTGGCCGATCCAGATATTGAGGTGAGACAGGCGGCAGTCTTATCGGCAGGCAAGATTCAACATCCTAAAGCGATACCCTCAATCATCAACAATCTCGACAACGTTAGCACCCGTTCGGCCGCTATGTCAGCTTTGGTTTCTTATGATCAAGTCATTTTGCCATTTGTTCAGCAATCTCTCGAGGGCGAAGGGGGATATAGTCCACAGATCACTGAAATGCTTGTTCGGGCGAGCGGCCAGATTAAAAGCGATGAGGCCAGGGAGTTATTGATCCAATATGTGACTCATCCAGATAACGATGTTCGTTATCACGTATTGGTTGCCCTTAGTCAGACCGGATACCAAGCTGAAGGGAATGAAAGGATTAGGGTTGAAGAGCAACTCAAAGTTGAGTTAAAAAATGGGGCTAATATATTAGCTGCCCGTCAAGATATCGTGGAAGACGAATCGACAGTACCAGTCCGCCGCGCACTTCTTGATGAGCTTGACCGACTACGCCAGCGCGTCTATTTTTTGCTGTCGTTTCTCTATGATTCTGCCTCATTAATTAGGGCCAGTGAACAACTTGAGGCGAGGACAGCGTCCGAACGAGCATTGGCTCTTGAAACATTGGAAGTCATGTTGTCAGGGTCTCACAAATCTTTGGTCTTTCCATTTATCGATCCAAAACTTAGCGATACTCAACAACGCGAGAAATTGAGCAAGATATTTGGAATTCCCAGTTATGAGAGTGACGAGCGATTGATCGAGATACTCGCCAATAGGAATAGCAAGTGGCAGCGTCCATGGATTCGAGCTTGTGCAGCCTACGCTCTCGGAAAAATGGGAATTAATAAAGCTGTCGATGTTGTGGAATTGGCCCTTGAGACGACTGATGTATCACTACGCGAAACAGCTGCCTGGGCACTCTTTGAACTGGCTCCTGACCGATATCGCTCTCACGAATACAAATTGAGAAATGATCCAGCTCTTCAAATCAACCGGTTGGCAGTGGCTCTTTCCAAAAGATCCAAATAGGCTTAGCTTGCACGTTTCCTTTCGGTCCCAAATATACAATAAACAAGCTTAGACTTACCCATCCGTCTTCCCTAAACGCTCTTCGTGGAGCCAGTGCCTGAATTCACCTTGTGAATAGGGTTTGTACCAATGCCGAAGATAGACCGATTTTGGTATCATCAACAATTCTAAATCGGCTGAGGCAACGATGGTGGCGTTTCGCACTGCTCCACGAATGACGCCCGTAATACCGAGCGGTGCCCACGGCTGGGCCATAAATGGTTCGTAGCCACCAAGGGGAATGATCTTAAGCCCGGCACCCAGTGGGATATAGACAAAAGCTGCTGCTCCGCCTGCCTCAACCAAGTTCTGACCGTTTGATAAGTGAATAAGTTTCACTTGATCAAAAGCTTGCTCCAGATTGAGCTCAGTTACCAGATGGCCGGTACTTGCGATGTGCGCCAGTATTTCGCTACATTTGTCTAAATCCCAGTCAACTGGTGCGGACGAAAGGTAAAGTTCGCGCTCCATTTCAGTCGACTCCTCTAAGGTAGGGACTGTATTGATGTTCTGAACCATGTCGGGGTAGATTCGCATCATATGTTGGCAAACAAGAGCAGCAAATTCTAAATTGTCGTCCGTTTCTTCTAGAAGTATCTTCATTTCAGCCGGCGACTTGAGATCGGCTTGTCCAAAAGCCGTGGATCTTTCAAAACTATCGATGACATCTTCTTTAATCTCCTGCACAATCAAGGCTGCGCAGTAAGTGGCATGATCAACAGCTCCAGGATTGGCGAAGCTTCCTCGGTGAAAGGAAATGCGTAAATCCCCGTTTTGATCTAATTGACTGCTGGCAATATTGGCTTCTCCGGCACTGATCGCATCGGGCAATTCCAGCAGGATAAGCCGGTCATCTCCTTTGCGCAGGGCGTAGACGGCATTGGCTGACCGTTGATCTACAAAGACTTCATAACTTCCAGAAGTTTTCAACACGGTCCCACGTTGTCGCAAGGCATCTGCGCAACGTAATATGCGAATGGTATCTGTTGCATCTTCAAGCAATTGAAAGGCCAATGGGTGAGACGAAATCATCCACTGGTAAGCCGATGTGGCAACATCATCATAGTAGGAAGCAATCACTTGATTTTCAAATCGTGTCGCGTTGGTCTCAGGTGGTTTTATAGAAGAAAGACCAGAAGATTCACCCGTATCGGCAACGATATCTTGATCATCACCTGAACTTGGGTCAATCTCGGCCGGTTGATAGCTCGCGCTTTGCTGTCGCAGAAATAAAACCTGCAAATCAGCGCTAATCGCCTCAATCATAACCTGCCTAAACCGACCTGGATCATTCAAGATTTCAATAGGCACTTTGCGTTTGCTATGACCCATCGATAGTGCCAGCAATTCCCTCATGAGCAATTTGGGCGATTGCAAACAGTCATCTTGTTCCGCCAACTCCCGTAATCGCTCAGCAAAGCTTTTACCTGAATCCTGCCATATCAGCTCGACAATATCTTCAAGTTCGGCCGAAAATACAGCTTGGGCAGCCGTCTCTGGGTGCATCTCGCGGCCGAAAATCGAAAAATCCACCATGCCGATATCATGAAGCAATGCCAGGAGGACACCATATTCACGCATCCAGGCCAACCTCTCCGCAGGACGGCTGGGAATTAAAATACCGTGCATCGTATCGAGCGTCGCCAAAACCTGCTGAATCACATCACGCACGTGTATAACGCCGTGATCAGCGAACAGTGCAACGTGTCTACCATCAAGTTCGGCAAAAGTCGGATCGTGAATTAGGTTTTCCAGTCGGGCTTGTTCGTTGATTCGACTGTAATAACGCTCTTCAATTTGTTGCCGGATAGCGGCCGATACGTAGTTGTCAATTGACGGCAAAGGTTTGCTCCAGGCTGGTCAGGATCCTTGAAGGAGTACATATTAGCAAAGATGCAGCTACCTAGCAATCACTACCAGCGATGTTCTAGAGATTAAACAAGTAAGATGAAATTTGATCCAGATTAATGAGATTGAGCTGTTCAAATTGCCGGTAGGTTGGGAATGCACACAAGTAAGGTTTACGAGATCTCGTTCAACTTTTCAGCTCTGCAGCATCCATGGGGAAAATTTAATGGTTTCGGCTGATCTTAGCCGGTATCCTCGTTTCGATTATTTTCTTCCCAAAGCCAACG
>JBFFVR010000197.1:0-3443 GCA_041570685.1 Promineifilaceae bacterium (SeqCode) | reverse complement strand
CAATACATTGCGGATCAGTTTTCCGGAAACCCCAAAGGTTAGCTCCTGATCGTTTATTTCTCGAGCATACACGATGCCCGTAAAACAGAGCGGTCACCAGGTGACCGCTATCTTTCTCCCCCCAACAACATCATTTACTATCTCATGAGAACTCAGCAAGGGAATGGAATAAGCCCGGGCATCTCCGTTCAATTCAACACCGAGGATCAACTCATCAGCCGCATAGGTCTCGTCAGCTTCAGCAACGGAAACAAAAACTGGTTCATCGATGGCGGAAATTGCGTCCCTTGGTAGAACGGTAATAATGTCGTAGTCACCATAACGTTCTCCTGTAGTTGCTCTTGCTTCTTCAGACGGGCTTTGAACAGAAGATTCTTCAGGCTGTTGAGCACAAGCCGCGACTATTAGGCTCATCATCAATAAAAGGAACACAGATGAAAGCCGATGCTTTAATAGTTTTGTAGATATCCCGCTATATATCATTGGTTGTAATTTCAGTTACCTAATTCACGCTAAATATGATTGCATGATTTTAAGAATCAAATCAGCTATTCTTTTAGAAGCAACAATATTGTTGGCCAATAATAACAACTCTGAATAATGTTTTCTGTAAGGTTGACACATAGTAGTCGGCTGCTATACTCGCCGCGATTTATGGCATCAATCTCCGGAATTAAAACCAACGATTGATCATAATTTATATCTAACCAGGAAAAATACCTTCAAACGATTATTAAGGAGTTATAAATGCCCTCAGTAGCAAGACTGTTTGAGGAGATGCCAAAAGCCTTCGATGCAGAAAAGGCAGGCGATATGAATGCTAGCGTACAATTCGACTTGTCTGGCGAGGGAGGCGGTCAATGGTATGTTCGAGTCGCAGACGGAGTTTGCTCAGTTAAGGAAGGAACAAATGATGCACCCACAGCGACGATTCATATGGAAGCAGATGACTACGTGGCCCTCGTCGCCGGCGAGCTGAATGCTATGGAAGCCTTCATGCAGCAGAAGATTCGAGTGGATGGCGATTTAAATACAGTAATGAAGTTTCAAACGTTGTTCGACTAAGAACGAAGCAGCGTTTTTATCATCCCAAATAGACTGCCGTTCCAATTAATGGAACGGCTTTTTTTTGTGAACATCATTCAATTGAAGGTTAGATAAGGTGTTGAAGAAATTAAAACCAAGCTCTTTGACGAAGCACGCCGCCCCTCGCCGAAGAATTTATGATAACTGATTGTTTCACACCCGCTCGGCAATCTGATCCTGAGCTAGCTCAGCGTAATCTCTTTTGACAGCTGCCTTCGGTTCAACGCCAAAAAGTTGAAGCAGTTCGCTGATCAACCTGGCTTTACGTTCTGCATCGCTGCGCGACCAGGTACGAGATTTGACTTCCAAAAAATATCCATCCATCTTCGGTTTATTGACCTGGTCAATATTCACCGCAAAATCTGTATTGCGATAGCTGATGCGCCAGCGATGGCGATCCTTATGGACCTCAACTTCATCATCTGGCGCGAAATATTCCCTGTAAAAGCGCAGACTTTGATCGGCCGGAGCCAAGTAACGGGATCGAGATAACATGACCGCATTTGGATATTCTTGCTCTTTTGCCTGGCCTAAAAGCGTCAATCGCGCCCGCGCCTCGTACACTTTTCCTTTGTCGTCAATGAATTCATCTTCGCGATAGCGCAGGCGGGCCGCGTCGGGATCCGTGCCAGCAAACAGGAAATAATTGTCATATTGTCGATAATGAGACCGCTTGCTAATCTGTATTTTGTCTCCAGCGATCGCCTCCAGAACCGTGCTATCGTCGGCCAAAGTCAATTTGACCTGGACTTCAAAACTTTCCAGTCGCTGAACCCCTTTGAGCAAGACAAGTTTATTGTATGGACTCGATTCGCGCTGTAACACAAAGGCGTCGATTTCACGGGCAACTTCAGCGGCCTGCTTCATTACTTCTGCTTCGTCTACCGTTAATAATTGCCGATCCAGCATCAGGCTGCGACCATTACAAATCACGTGGGCTACGTCTGTGCTTTTTGCCGCATATACTAATCTCGAGTAAATGGATTCGCTATGATTGTGAAATGGTGGCCAATTGTGTACTCGGTCCATGTCCACCACTGTCACATCGGCCCTTTTTCCCACCTCTAAACTTCCTGTAATTTCGGCCATATGAATAGCCCGGGCTCCGCCAATTGTTGCCATCTCAAAAGCTTGTCTCGCGGGTAACACTGTTGGATCGTTGCTAACGGTTTTAGCCAATAAGGCCGCAAGTCGCATTTCTTCGAACATGTCGAGATCGTTGTTGCTGGCTGGTCCATCGGTGCCAACACCGACGTTTAGACCCATTTCTAGCATTTGTCCCACCTGGGCAATACCGCTAGACAATTTAAGGTTACTGGCAGGGCAATGAGCGATGCCAGCTCCGGCCTTTTGCAAATCATACATTTCACCCCGGTCAAGGTGGACGCAATGGGCTGCCAGCAATTTAGTTTGCAATATACCATGTTGGGCTTTCCAGGGGACGACCGGCATATTGTTCTCCCGCCGGCAATTCTCAACCTCGATGCTCGTTTCGCTGATATGGGTATGGAGTGGTACATCAAAAGCCCGAGCCAAATCGGCACAGGCCATGAGCAGGTCCGGGGTTGCCGTGTACCAGGCATGGGGTGATACAGCCGGTTGGATAAGCGAGTGTCCATTCCATTTTTCGATAAAACGCCTGCACAATACGACCGCATCTTCGTAACTTTCGGCATCTGGTGCGGGAAACGTTAGAACTGTCTGACCTAATAAGGCCCGCATGCCAATGCTCGAAACAGTTTCAGCAATCGAATCCTCAAAGTAATACATGTCCGCGAAAGAGGTCACACCTGACCGGATCATTTCAGCGCAGGCGACCTCGGCTCCTAGCCTAACAAACGCTGGAGTTACGAACTCTCTTTCAACCGGCATTAGATATCCAAGCCAGACATCAAGGCGTAAATCATCGTTCAGGCCGCGCAACAAGGTCATTGGAATATGGGTATGGGCGTTTATAAGACCAGGTATGATCGCTTTTCCGGTACAATTAATCACTTCATCTGCCTGGTACGATCTCTCTATCGAATCGATCGGGCCAACTGCTACAATGTTTTCACCCTTGATCGCTAGGGCACCCTCATGAATAACATCAAATTCTTCATTCATGGTGATGACTGTGCCCCCAACTAATAATAGATCAACTTTGTTGCTCATAAATTCCTCGTATAGCTTCTTAGACCCCTTAATTCGGCCGCTTTATTTGTCGAATCGATTGTTGTGTAATTATCGCCAAACCGAAGAGTTGATTATTAAGCCAACATATAGCGATAATCGCGACTTGGTTCGCTCTGTTTCAAACAATACTGGTCAGTTACCATGGGCATTATACAAGGTTTCAGTCATAGTTCGTAAATGTT
>JBFFVR010000196.1:0-3468 GCA_041570685.1 Promineifilaceae bacterium (SeqCode) | reverse complement strand
CCAATGCCGTACATATTTACTCCTAAATTGGCATTAATTACATGTATCAATCTACTTCGATTGAAAAATCGCAAATTGATGTGTTATCTATCTACTTCTCCAAGGACAATATCGATACTTCCTAGAACTGCGACAATATCGGCTATCTTGTGTCCTTTCACCATATGGCCCATTGGCGTCAGATTAATGAAGGATGGAGCCCGGATATGGTATCTATCGGGATTTGAGGCCCGTGGTTTGGCGGTCATGTAATACCCTAGTTCACCCTTTGGATTTTCTACTCTGCCGTAGGCGTCGCCACCTTTAACACGCATTGCATATTGAGCTTTGCCCGTAAAAACCGGTGCACCTTCTGTTTCCTTCAAATGAGGTAATACTTGCTTCAAGATCTTTAAGCTTTCATGCATCTCGTCAATGCGAATCAAATAGCGATCATAAATATCGCCGTTGTATCGAACTGCCACATCAAAATCGAGATGTTCGTAATAGGAATACGGTTGGGCCCTCCTTACATCATAAGGAACACCACTTGCTCTTAAGACAGGACCGGCCGTGCTGTAAGCAATCGCCTCGTCACTTGAAAGGACACCAATGTCGATGCATCGAGAACGAACGATTTCGTTGCCAGTGACATAATTATCAAGCTGCTCCAACGCTCGCGGCAATCTCTCATGAATCAAATCATTTAGAAAATCCATCGTTGCTTGATCACGAACTCGATCAGGAAGATCGTAGGCGAGCCCTCCGAAGCGCATGTAGTTGCACATCATTCTTGATCCAGAGGCCGCTTCAAAAAAGTCAAGAACCAATTCCCGTTCAATGTACAGATACAACATGGGTGTCTGCAGAGCCCCTAAATCATTCAGGAGAAAACCCAAAGCCCAAGCATGGTTTACTATTCGGGTCAATTCAACCATCAATATTCGAATCCATTCAGCCCGCTCAGGAACAGTTGCATCCATCAATTCTTCGACGGCGAGTACATAGCCGTGGTTATTCGACATTGAACTAATGTAGTCCAGTCTATCCGTGTAAGGGATGTTCATGATAAATGTGTTTCTCTCACCAATCTTTTCGTGATTTCGATGGAGATATCCCATGACTGGCTTCAAGTCGACAACCGTTTCGCCATCTAGGGTAACGACCATACGAAAAACCCCATGAGTCGATGGATGTTGCGGACCTAAATTAACTGTCACTTTATCTGTCTTTAGGCCTGGCGTGGCGTCAGCCGTAACACTCATTCCTGCATACAGTTCTGTGTCTACTTCAAAATCAACTCCGTCTGGCAACCATCCATCCGGGTATTTAACATTCTTTCCATAGCGATTGTGCTCTTCGGCTCTGATGACATTCCCACCTGGCCAGCGACTACCAAAGGGTTTATTGTCATCTTCAAAAAACGGTTCTTTCCAATCTTTGCGCATCGGATGGCCCTCGAATCCTTCCCACATAAGAATTCGTCGCAGATCCGGATGACCATCGAATTTGATACCGAAAAGGTCCCAAGCCTCTCGCTCCTGGAAATCTGCTCCGGGCCAAACAGGAACCAGAGAAGGCACAGCCGGATCCTCCCGATCGACCTGAACCTTTAAAACGAGGGAGCCTCCGCCTTCGCTCACATTGTAGGTGTGATAAACCACTTCCATTTTATCGTCTTCGATCAGATCAACACCTGTAACAGATGATAAGTAGTTAAAACCCAATTCATCTCGTACGTACTCGCCGATTTCAACAATCTTGTCAGCCGGAACGATCAGTCCAGTAAAACGTTCTCGGGAATCAGCAAAAATCTCCCCAGGGAATTTTTCTTTAAGAGCGCTACTAGCGGATTCTACTGGATCCTGTCGCTCCGCTTTTTCCTCAGAAGTCGTTGCGGTAATATCGCTCATAAGTTAATTTTCCTCGCTAATCACGTGCTCCGCGCCAATTATTCCTGCTAGTTAGGCATCTTGCACTTCAGGGGTTAATTCCTCGTCGGTATTTTCTTGAGCAGATCCTTCAAGATGGTCGCTGGCTGCTTGACGTATGATATCGATCTGTCGTAGGTCAACCAGATCGGGGCCAAGGACTGGTATCGGAACATATTCTGCAGGTGTATCTTTGCGATACCAGGGAACCGTAACAACGGACTGTTGGTCGATTTTTTCCTGCAACGTAATGAGTCCATTTATCAGCGCTTGAGGTGTCGGGGGGCAACCCGGAACATACACGTCGACCGGAACCAATTTATCTACTCCATCGAGGACATTATAGCCTTCTTTAAAGGGCCCACCGCCGTTTGCACAGGCCCCCATACTCAAAACGTAGCGCGGCTCCGGCATCTGATTATACAACCGAACAATCGTCGGAATCATCTTCTTGGTCACAGTTCCGGAGACAATCATTACATCTGCTTGACGTGGCGATGCCCGAAAAACTTCCATCCCAAAACGGGCCAAATCATACCGACTGGCAGCTGTGCAAATCATTTCAATGGCACAACACGCAAGACCAAAACCCATTGGCCACAACGAGTTTCGCCGAGACCAGTTGTATATCTTGTCGAGACTGGTAATAAAGATGTTGTCTTTAACGTCTTCTGGTACCGGGATATCTGATGTCAGCGCATCATTGGCTGTGGTCATACAGTTTCTCTCTCCTCATACCAAGTAATTATGATATCTTTTAACAGTCGATCATTCGCCAGTTCAGGATCATCGGCGAAACCAGGCAATTGGACTACCATTGTTGCCAATTATTCTAAACCAACTAATTCAGGATCAGTATTGGGATATACCGACAAAAGGGCCACGGCGATAGCAAATGCCGAATCCCAGTATAGTGAAGGCCAATAATCGCTTACCATGCTGTTAAGAAATCAGGTGGAATGTCGGCCGCTGGCATCGGGCTATGCGAAACTTCACCTGGGCGAGCAAGCCGCGCATATGATACAACATTGTTCTTCTTAGGTCGAATCGATTATGATGTATTTCACAAAGTATTTTAGATAATTATATCATATTAATAAGAATTATATTTACCGATGAATAACCTGTTAATACTGTCCCCTTATCACAGTGGTAGCCACAAGGCTTGGTCTGAAGGCTACCAAAGTTATAGTAAGCAAAAGGTAGAAATTCTTCATCTTCCAGGAAGTTTTGGGACATGGAGAATGCATGGTGGTAGTGTCACCCTTGCGAAACGTTTCATAGAAGGATACGAAGGAGATCTTTCAGACAATATCCAAATCGGAAACGAGGGAATCAATTTTTCTTTACCAGATTTCATCGTTGCCACGGACATGACTGACCTGACTACCTTTCTGGCACTAACGAGACAAATGACCCACAGCATTCCAACCGCGTTATATATGCACGAAAATCAATTAACATATCCTTTGCCCCTGGAGGGTTCCGCAGGACCTATGAGACGGCAAAAAGGCGAAAGAGCCCTTCATTATGCCTTTGTAAACTATGCTTCTATTAT
>JBFFVR010000195.1:0-3469 GCA_041570685.1 Promineifilaceae bacterium (SeqCode) | reverse complement strand
GGAAGTCTACTGCTTCAATAGCCTGCTCCTCCCCATAGAAACCAAGAATTGTCCCTGCGCCGACCATGATGATGGCCCCGACGATGGCCACGATCGTGCGTTGCAATTTTTCTGAGAAGATGACTATCAATGTAATTATGAATATGATACTGGAAACCAACATGGCAGATGTCATAAGCCATCCACCTCCGTGTCCAGGCGCCAGCCAGACATCAAGGCCCGACCGACATCAACACGGGAAGCAAGACCAACAAGTCGCCCAGAGCGATCTACAATCGGTAGGTCTAGAAGTTCATAACGGTGCAAGATAGCAAATGCGCGCAATAGCCCACTGGACTCAGAAACAGAAATAGGCGGGCCCATGACACTTGTGATCAATTGATCTAGCAATTCTTTTGACGGCTGTTTATTCTCGAGCACGCCAAAGTCGCCCACATAATCAAAATCATCGATCAACTTGACAAATACCGGCATAATCAGGTCCAGCAGGTCTCGTAAGTTTAAGATGCCCACTAGATGACCTTGTTCATCTAACACAGGCAGCATGCCAACATGGTGATTGTTAAAGAGATTAGCGGCTTCTGCGACCGTAGCAGAGGAGGCTGCCGTAATGACTTCCTGTTTCATGCATTGACCAACATTCATTTATTTATCCTTATGGCATTTGCGGCCGTGCACCTTGAACTAACATGGCCTTCGCTCTCCCGTTTGGCAAGGATTTTCTCCCCCGGCTGCTAATCATTGCTGGTTTCTAAACCAACGATGCTCTCCCAATAGGCGGGTGCTGGCGCCAGTTCCATGGCAAATATTATTCAATAATTCGAATAAGCAACCTGTTATATTTTACCACTAATTGTTTTATCTTTTACGTATTATTCTTTTTATCTAAGACTTTCCATCTCATTTTTTCAGTTGCATAGATTAGCATAAGTGCGCTTGCCAATCAGAGTCAAATTCTTTTCCCGGAAAGTGGTTCGTCACGCGCGGTATTGTTTCTCGTTTTAATGGAGCAAATTGGGCATTTCTTAAGGCGAACCATTTCATTTTGAACGTGGAGTGAAAAACGGATGACACCGACAAGTTTTTATTCCCCTAAGTTTTTGAAGCCTTTTTAGATTAGCTCCGAGCACTGGATCTTTTGTTAAGATTTTTGTTCCAGGGTAATAAAAAACTTTCCGATTCGAATTGTCGGAGAATTTTGCCAGGGAACTGGCGTATGGGGGGGCAGGCGCTGGTCGCCTAAAAAAGTTCCGTTTGTGCTTCTCATATCCACAACCTCAACGCCGTTATTTCCTAACTGAATTCGGCAGTGTTGCTTGGAAACATGTGGATGATCCAGAACCATATCACTGTCCACGCCCCGGCCGACGATGATTGGAAATTCAGCACTAAGGGGTAGCCGGCTTGGGACCGCATTAGGACACGAAAGCTTGATGGCTGATCGAACCATCGTTACGGTCATATGGGCATTGGGTTCAATCTTGGAACCAACGGGTGGTGAGGGTACGCTTTGCAGCTCTCGATTGCTAATAAGTGATAGGGAAAAAGGGCCTAATAAAACTTGATCGTCGGCTGACCACTCCCGAAAGACATTGGACTGCAGCGCTTGATCGCCCAATACCGTTCCGTTGGTGCTTCCTAGATCGCGAATCAATACACGATCATTACGTAGCAGGATCTCGCAGTGGCGTTTTGAAACATAACGCTGACCAGGCCTATCAAGAGCTATGTCCGAGGTCGTCAAGCGACCAACAATAACAGGCTGGGCTCCTAGGGGATACACTTTCTCTTCGATATTTCCCTGATAGGTTACCTGAACATAGAATTGAACATCATCAACGCTACTAATCGCTGGCGCCTGGGTGGGTGTGGAACTTTCTTCGCCATCAACAACACTTGCCGCATCAAGCTCATCCTCAACGACCCTTTTCTGAACGGAGGAGGTTGGATGGACCGTGGTGCCAACTTGACTGATGGTGGCCAATATTTCCTGAAGTTCGTCCGTTGCTTCGGCCGCCGAAGCAATCCGTTTCTCAAGCTCCGGTTCAAGCATCGCCTTAATTAATTCCACCAACTCATTTGGTACGGCTGGATTTAGCTCTTGAGGTGAGACGTAGTTGCCACTGCTATGGTATTTGGCAGCCTCGAAAATATTGCGCACTGGATAGGGGCGCTTCCCTGTGGCAGCCTCGTACAACATGATGCCCAAGGCGTAGATGTCGGCCCGGCCGTCTACATCAGCCCCCCGGCATTGTTCAGGCGACATGTAAGCTGGCGTTCCCAGGCTAATCCCTTCTTGGGTTTCCAATAGACTGCCTTGGCCTAACTTCACCAGACCGAAATCAGTCACGATCACTCGATACGGCCGATTCGGCCGAACACTATGGGTAACCAGAATGTTATCGGGCTTTAGATCGCGGTGTAATACGCCGGCCGCATGCGAATAAACCAGCACATCGGCGATTTGCCAGCCTATTTGGATCACATCCCAGATAGGCAACCCCTCTTTGTTTTCTTGGAGCAACTGGCGCAAGCTGGGACCTTGCACGTAGTCCATCATCAAATAGTAGCTTTCGTAATTTTGTTCTTTATAACGGCCGAAATTAATCACATCGACGATATTCGGATGTTCCAGACGTGCTACAGTGCGTGCTTCTTGCAAAAATCTTTCATAGAAGCCTGATTGCAGCGCCAAATCTGGCTTCATGACTTTGACGGCGGCGTTCAACTCCAAGGCAGGATGATAAGCGCGATATACAATGCCCATCCCGCCTTGGCCGATGACATCTTCAATCTCAAAATTATCGATTATTTTGCCGATAAGCTTGTCGTCGGCTTTTTGGTTCATTTCGGTTACTCGCAAACTGGCATTTTTGCTTTATCGACTTGCTGCCAGTATACAACGGTAAAGGCTATTGAGAAAGTACGCTAACGTCCTAGCTAAGATGCGCTATTGGCCGGATTCTTAACACCGCTTGCTCTTTAATAATGACTTGTGTTGTGACCTAGGATAATCATGGCGCATGCCGGCTGATTACCCGCAGCAACACCTCTTCGCCGCTCCGCCGGAATTCTACGATGTCGCCGGTTTGGATTTCATCGATGATATCGTCGTCAAAGTTGTATGCGTAAGGGATTCCTTCTAGGGAACAGGCGGGAGCGCTTTGTTGATCAATCTCTGTATTTATGATGGCGATTGGGGCCTTGCCTCGGTAATGAAGCTCTAAAAGAACATAGGGTGCAACGGTTGAACCTGTTCCCTTAGGAAAAATCGCGATTTTTCCTGCCATGCTTTGACCATCCGCAGGATGTCCGGGCTCTTCGATCACCCCAGTTTCACGATTTACAAAACCAAGCAACGTGATCGGAGCATCAGTGACAAAAACTTCACCTTCGATCCTAAAATCTTCCTGCGAGGGCAAGCCATGACCAGTTGATTTAAAAAGCGGTTTGGATGTTTGCCCACGCT
>JBFFVR010000194.1:0-3473 GCA_041570685.1 Promineifilaceae bacterium (SeqCode) | reverse complement strand
GATGGTCGTTATAAATTTGATTTGACAGAAGTACCCCAAGAATGGTTTTTTCGGATAAGCGTTGATTATGATGGCGTCGATTTTGGCAGTGACTTCGGTCAGGTTACGTTCGATGAACCTGATCTAGACATGCCAGTTCTGGTCTATGAGAAATCTACCGATCCATCCATTCTCAACATACGTCAATTGCACATCGTGCTGGTCTTCGATCAAGATCGCGTTATGGTCAGCGAACTTTATGTTGTGGGTAATGACTCGCCGACGGTATTTGTGGGTGAATCGGGTTCTCCGGCAGGCGGCACCTTTGAGTTCTCCGTTCCTGAAGGAGCAACAGATTTTTCAGTGCAGCGAGGCTTTGGTTCGCTTGATTCCTTTATCCCAGCTGGTGAAATCATCGAAACGGATACCGGATTCGCCGATACATTGCCTGTTCGATCAGGACAGGGAACCTTGACCCTGCTGGTGCAATATGTGATGCCATATGACGAGAACCAGACAATTTCTCATCCCTTAAATTATACCACGACTGGAATAAATCTCGTGTTACCGGAAGTAGGCGTAACCCTTGATGAGACAGATGGCTGGATCAGCGGGGGCCAGCAAACGATGGAGAGCGGCACTGTGACGACTTTCAGTAAAACTAACGTCGCCGCCGAAGAATTGCTGACCATGGACTTGGAAGGAAGCCCTCGCTCAAATAATGCGGCTGCGGGAGTCGCGATTGAAGATAATGCTTTAGAGCTGGTGATTGGCTTGGCCGTTGCCGGGGTCGTCATCGGGGGCGCTGTCTTCGTAGTACGGCGTTGGCAGCGAGATGCTGTGGATGATTACCCGAGTCGTGAAGAACTGATTCAAGAATTGGCCGACCTTGACGATGCCTACGAGGCAGGCGAGGTCGATGAGGACGAGTACCATAGAGAAAGAGAAGAATTAAAAGCTGAATTGATGGCGATATGGGAAGACGATGACTCAGCCCAAAAGTGAGGCTGTGGATGAGGCGTTACCGTAAATTTCTCTAAATATTTCGCGATAGAATGGCTATCGCTTAGTTAATCGATGATCGGTTAAAATGATTAAGATAAACGGGTTGGTAAAAAATTACGGGATCAACACCGTACTGCGCGGCGTCAACTTAAATGTCCAGCCGGGTGAATTTGTTTCCTTGGTCGGGTCGAATGGTGCTGGTAAAACGACATTGATGCGAATTGTGGCGACCCTCCTAAAGCCGAGTGATGGTCAAATTTCTATAGGTGGCTGGCCCTTGCCCGATCATGCAGACAAGGTTCGTCGCCATATTGGCATGGTATCTCACCAAGCTCTCCTTTATGGCGATTTGTCAGCAGCTGAAAATCTTGAGTTTTATGCCCGGCTTTACCAATTGACAGATCGGGAACAACGAGTGGCTGAAGCATTGCGATTGGTAGGTCTTGCGGCTAGACAGCGGGATCCTGTTCGGAGTTTTTCTCGGGGGATGTTACAACGATTAACCATCGCAAGAGCCACCTTACACGAACCTGAAGTGTTGTTATTGGACGAGCCATATACCGGTCTTGACCAAGATGCTACCCGTTTGTTAGACGATCTATTGCGCAGTGAATCGGATCGAGGTCGCACTATTTTCATGATCACTCACGATCTTGCCCGGGGGCTTGATTTATGTCACCGAATTGCCATCTTGGAACGAGGCAAAATCGTCCATATCGTTGCCAGAGAGTCTGTTAAGCCGGCCGAGTTTCTAGAATTATACGGAGAAATTACCCGTGGACGGGGCAATGGAGCCATTCACTAGTAGGATATTTCAGTGACTATAAGTACGCGCGAGGAAGCGCCAGAATCTGTGGGCGAGCAAGCCTCAAAACAATCCAAGGAGCAGGCGCCTAAATTCTTCTCGTCTGTTATCGCGATCGTTTGGAAAGATCTGACGACGGAGCGACATACACGTCAGTTGTTGAGCGTGATGCTTGTATTCTCATTGACGGCGGTAATCGTTTACAATTTTGCCCTATTTGGTAAATTGTCGGCCGCACGCGAAGTTGCTACCGGTTTTCTGTGGATCACTATCTTGCTGGCCGGTACGCTCGGATTGAATCGCTCCCTCATGTCCGAACTGGAAAACCGCAGCCTAGACGCCGTTTTAATGGCTCCCGTTGATCGCAGCGCCATCTATATTGGCAAGTTGATAAGCGTCACGGTTTTCACTTTGATAGTTGAATTGATTCTGATCCCGATCTTCACGGTCTTTTTCAATAAACCCTTTTGGCGGCCAGAAGTAATTTTAATCTTGATTCTGGGCACGATTGGCTACGTGGCCGCAGGGGTTTTGGTTACTTCGATGTCGGTTCAAACCCGCACGCGAGAAGTTTTATTGCCGGTTCTTTTACTACCCTTAACCTTACCCGCGGTATTGGCTGCGGCTCAAGTAACAGCTGCTTTTGTAGCTCCAGAACCGCCAGTTTGGTCTGAACTTCAGTTTGCGATTGCCCTGGTCGTGGCCTTTGATATTTTTATGGTGACGGCCGGATTTTTAACGTATCATTATGTAGTTGAGGAATAAAGTAACTCCCTTTTTTTCAGGCGGATCCTGTTACAACGCCGATATTGTTCAAGATAAATTGCCGGTTTTCGCCAAACAACAGCTTATTTTGAGGAGGCTGAGATGGCAGCAAGAATAGAGCGAGCCAACCTTGATCGCGTGGTGCCCATCCTAAATTGGATTGCGGGCATCACCGTAATCGTCTGTCTGATGGTCATTTTTTTCTATGCACCAACAGAGTTCACTATGGGTAACGTGCAACGAATCTTCTATTTCCACGTCGGCTCGGCATGGGTAGCAGCAATTGCCTTTTTTATTGCCTTGCTAAGCGGAATCGCTTACTTGAGAAATCCCGTTCGAACCTGGGATACTATTGCGGTTGGTTCTGTAGAAATAGGCCTCGTCTTTACCTCAATGACGATTGTGAGCGGATCGGTTTGGGGGCGACCAGCCTGGAACACCTGGTGGATATGGAGTCCGCGTTTAACCTCTATTACGGTGCTGTGGTTAGTCTACGTGGCTTACTTCATGTTGCGAGGAGCGGTCGAAGATGAAGACAGGCGTGGTCGATTTTCGGCCGTTTACGTTATAGCCGGCTTTGTGACTGTCATCATCACCTATCTCAGTATTCGCCTCTTGCGCGATATTCATCCTGTCCTGATTGGCGAAAGCAGCGAGGCTGCCCAAGGATTGCAGGAATTTTCGGGCTTCGATAGCGCCAAGATGGGAATTACACTAACCGTCGCCGTAATAACTTTCAGCTTGCTCTACCTGGCCTGGCTGGCCAATCGGTTACGCCTACAACGGATGTCGGATGAAGCCTCGAATCTCAAGGTTCGAGTAATGTCTAGACTACAGCACTAAGGGAAAATTTAACATAATGTAGGCATCCGATTCGGAAGTTTTGGAGGATAATTATGGATATCGCAAATTATCTAAT
>JBFFVR010000193.1:0-3485 GCA_041570685.1 Promineifilaceae bacterium (SeqCode) | reverse complement strand
GATGAAATCTCGCGAGTTGGCTATGCTACCGCTGTAGGCATCGCCTTGATGATGGCCATCACTTTCTTGTACCGGCCGCTTGCCTTTTCTCGATTGCTGCTGATCTGGGCTTTGATATTCATCATTGTTTTTATTGCCACCGCTCGGCTCGTTCGCCGGCTGCTACTAGATATTTTTTACCGGCGAGGCATAGGCGTTGACAAAGCCCTAATCGTAGGCTCAGGTGAAGTCGGCCGGAGTGTGGTGCGTACATTGCTTGCCAGGCCCGATCTGGGTTTCAAGGCAATCGGCTACCTGGATGACGGTTCTCAAGAAAACAACATTGGTTCAGAGCGGATTCCCCATCTAGGGGGCTGGAAGCAACTCGATAAGTTGCTCAAATCTGAAGAGAACGTTCACACGGTATTTATCGCCCTGCCAAGTCACAAGACGGCACAGATTGAAGAGGTAATGTTACTGTCCCAACAGCATGCAGCCAGAGCCAGGGTTGTACCAGATCTATTTCAGCTAAGTTTGAGCAAAGTTGATTTTGACAACATGGCCGGAATCCCGATGTTTAGACCCCGGGAAATTCGTATCAGCCGGACGGGGCAAACTATAAAACGGATACTTGACATTCTAATCATCGCCATTCTGGCCATACCTGTCGGCCTGATCACCGTTATCACCGCCGTTGCCGTCAAGATAGAAACGCCTGGTCCGGCCTTCTTCTTCCAGGAAAGGGTGGGCTACAAGGGAAAGACTTTCAGGATGGCTAAGTTTCGTTCTATGATCGTCGATGCAGATGATATGAAAGAGGCTCTTCGGGCTATGAATGAAGCTGATGGTCCGATTTTCAAGATTAAGGAAGACCCGAGGTTAACTAAGGTCGGAAGGCTGATTCGCCGTTTCAGCTTGGATGAATTACCCCAGCTGTACAATGTTTTAGTTGGTGATATGAGCATGGTAGGTCCTAGACCGCCACTGGCGGAAGAAGTTTCCCAATATCTACCTTGGCATCTACAACGCTTGGAGGTGAGAGGCGGGATTACAGGTCTTTGGCAAGTTAGTGGTCGTTCTGACCTGACTTTTGATGAGCAATGTTTGCTCGATATCTACTATATTGAAAACTGGTCAATCGCCATGGATTTTCGAATCATATTACAAACGGTTCCCCACATATTAACAGGTCGAGGCGCCTATTAAATCAAATCATTAATTATCGTAGTCGTCTGGCGCAACCGGTTGATCCATACGAACAATTTCGCCATGATGGTTAATGATGATACGAAAGCCCAACATTCCCATCATGGTCCGGGCCTGTTCAGGAATTCCTTGTTCGATAATCTGATCCATGTCGATATTGCGCATTGAGGCATCGATGGCTGCCTTCGTGAATAGATCATCTTTTCCAATCATTTTTAACGCTTGTTCGACCGCTAAATCTTTGTTTTCCTGCAGTTGTTGGATAAAGATGGCCAGGACCTGCCGATCAACAGTCTCAGTGTCGATATGGCGTAGAAATCCATTATCGTCAACGATATAAAAAGCATCTGTTCCCACAATGTTAACTTCAACCGGCATTTCGCGTTCATCGTATATTAATCCGGAAAAAAGCGCATTTCTTCCCATAGTCGTTCTTTCACCTCTAACAAAAACCTAACTGTGATTTCTATTTAATATGATGATACTGTCTGGCGCTTGATTGACAAGCATAATCAGCTACATTTAGTTCACGATCTTGCCGCCCGTGCAGGCAATAACCCATGTGATATAATCAATTCGTTTGGCTTAATGTGCAAAGATTCAATAATTAAATGAAAAACGATACAATTCGTACTTTAGCAAAGGTAGAAAACATTGTTAAGACCACTTGATTGGGTTCTCGGTCTATTGTCTCTCGACATTGGCATTGACCTGGGAACTGCCAATACATTGGTTAGCATTCGCGATCGAGGTATTGTAATCAACGAGCCCTCTTGGGTAGCCATCAATAAACGCTCTCGTCGCCCATTGGCAATTGGTGCTGAAGCGCGAGAGATGGTCGGGCGGACACCGTCGGATATCGTCGCCATTCGCCCCCTGCGAGATGGTGTAATTTCGGAATTTGAAATTACTGAGGCCATGTTAAAGTATTTCATTGACAAGGCCCATGAACAAATGATCGTACCTTTTCCTCGACCACGTGTGGTGGTTGGCGTTCCTAGTGGCGTGACTGAAGTTGAAAAACGAGCAGTTTATGACGCTACGATCTCCGCTGGAGCGAGAGATGCTTTCTTAATAGAAGAGCCTATGGCGGCCGCAATCGGAGCAGGATTACCGATTATCGAAACGCGGGGCAGTATGATCGTGGACATTGGCGGCGGGACCACTGAGGTAGCCATATTTGCCATGGGTGGCATCGTCGTTAGTAGATCGATTCGAGTTGCCGGAGATGAGATGGATGAAGATATCGTCCAGTATGCCAGGAGCAAATACAACTTGCTTATAGGCGAGCGGATGGCCGAGCGCGTAAAAATTGGCATCGGTTCCGCTTTTCCTTTGCCTGAAGAGCGTACCATGACGCTGCGCGGCCGTAACCTTATCAATGGCTTGCCTCAGGCGATAGATGTTAGTAGCATCGAACTGCGCGAAGCCATGTCTCCCTCAGTTAATATCATCGTAGACACAGTCAAGGATGCGCTTGACGAGACACCCCCTGAACTTGTCGCCGACTTAATGGAAGTCGGCATATGCTTAGCCGGAGGTGGCGCCGAAATCCAAGGACTTGCCGAAAGAATCGAAGACAATGTAAAAATGAGAGTCTGGATCGCTGAAGATTCTATGACCTGCGTTGCCAGGGGCGCAGGTAAAGTGCTTGAAGATCTGGACAATTATAAAAGAGTTCTTGTTGGCCTGGATCGAGGTAGTACTCAACATTGATAGAGGCCGATTCAATTTGTATGGCTGCAGACGGTCTGGTATTTGGGTAGCTGCTGGCTTAATAGCTTATGAACCTGAACGAAACACAGCGACGTATTCGTTGGGTAACCTTTATTGTTCTGATCGGCATTACCATTCTGCTGGTTGTGCTAGACACGAGTGGGAGCCTCGATTCAGCCTTAAACTTTTTGGAAGATCCCATCGCGGCCGTTATGGGTTGGACGACCGAGCGAACAGACGTATTCACCAATGCCTTAACAGGTCCCGAAGATCTTCAAATGGCTCAGGCTGAGTTGGAACAACTTCGCATCCAGGTGGATGCATTGCAACGAGAAAATGAGGAGTTAAGGGAGATCCAGGGCGAATATCAGACGATGCTTGAATTGTTTGATCGCGCTCGTGAAACTCCAGAATTTACCAGGGAGACGGCCACAGTCATCGGTTATGATTCCAGCCCCTTATTTCGCAGTATGATATTGGATAAAGGCTCAGATGATGGGATTCACGTCGGCATGCCGGTTGAAGGGGCACGGGGTCTGGTGGGCCAGGTGTACCGAACGACAAATCAGGCTGCGATGGTGCTG
>JBFFVR010000192.1:0-3486 GCA_041570685.1 Promineifilaceae bacterium (SeqCode) | reverse complement strand
TCAACCAGGAAGCAACCCTATGGCGATATGATACGGTTCGCCAATCTTGGAGTAGTGCAATCTCGAGTCGCCCAATTCGCTCCATGCAACCAATCCCTGGGGGAAGGGGAGCAGCGATGTTGGAAATAACGCCGGAAATCGACCAATATCGGGCCCGTATATATATCTGGCAAGATGAAAGACAACTTGAACTTTATGACCGATTTCTAACTGGAGAAGAGTTAGATGATTTACGCTGGCAAGTTCGTGAACGAGAAAATCGATTGATTGTGGAATTGCCGAACGTGAAAGTTGGCCTGATTGAATTTACGGTTTTTGACTTGAACCAGTGTGATGACTCTGGTTGCTTGGCTGATGAATATCAGTTGGCTGGTATACCTACCTGGTCGCCAGATGGAAGTCAGCGATTGTTGCATCAGCAGGGTATGATATGGCAAAATCAAGGCGTTTTTTCAGTCCCTGTTGCCCAGGGTGAACGGCCCTTTTGGATCGATAACATAGCATTTGGCTACCTCAATCAAATCGGCGATGAAACCGTCGTAGCCTATAAGGCACAAAGCGGGACCCGCGCAGAAATCGTCCTCACAACTGAAGATCTCCGAGCAGCCCTCCCAGAAGAATTTAACTCTCAAATGCTTGTTATTGGCCACATTGCAGTCGATCCCCAAAATCCAGATTCTTGGATAATCCTGTCATTTCTCATAGGGGAAGATGGTAATACTGAGGAAGCACTGCTATATCAATTCAATTTGTCGGAGCCTACGGTCACATTATTGGAAGTTAGCCAAAATTTGCGGAGTTTCGATCTAGCTGGCAATGGTAGTCGTTTGGCTATAAATCGTTATGATGTTGATGATTTGAGCTGGAAGTTATCGATATTTTCGATCCGGGACGAAACGAATGAGCCTTACACCCTCACTGCCGGCCATATCACGGCGTCTCCACCATGGTACGGTTGGTCCCCAGATGGCAAATGGTTGTCGATGCTCAATCAGGGTGTCCTCACACTTTACAATTTTGCCGACCAGGAAGAATTTTCCTTTAACACACCGTCCCCAGGGTGTTCACAAACTTCTTGGATTGCCCGAAACTAGAGACAAGTACCAAACAAACCCTTGCAAATAGGCCACTTCCTTTTCAATCGGATGCCGGCAATTGAAAGTATCTGGATCTAGCAATATTTGTCTTAGGAGACAGAGAGCTTGAGCCTTGACCATAAGCATCAGAAACAACAGGTGCAAAAGCAATTTGGCGGAAGCGCAGCATCCTATGCGACTAGCGCAGTTCATGCCAAGGGTAAGAGCTTAACCAGACTAATCGATCTCCTCGACCCTAAGCCAACCTGGCGTGTTTTGGATGTTGCCACGGCCGCCGGCCACACGGGCCATAAATTCGCTCCTTTTGTCTCTTCTGTTGTGGCATTGGATTTGACTTTTGAGATGCTGCAGGTAGCAAGAAGTAGCTCTCTTAACCTTGGACTGAAGAATGTTTCTTGGATTACGGCAGATGCAGCACACTTTCCTGCGGAAGATCAAAGCTTTGATTTGGTAACCTGCCGAATTGCAACTCATCACTTCTCAGATATCGGTGCCTTTCTTAGAGAGTCCCGACGCGTGTTGGCGCCAGGTGGAAAGTTAGCGGTAGTGGATAACATCGTTCCAGGCAGCCACAGGCGAGGCCGAAAAGGGCAGAAAGTACGGGATGCCGCCGTATATATTAACGCCTTTGAAAAGTTGAGAGATCCTAGTCATGCCGCTTGTCTTAGCCTGGAGAGCTGGCAGGAATATTTTTTCGACGCCGGTTTCGATTTGTTTGAACAGGCAATCAACGAAAAAGAATTGGACTTAGACGATTGGTCTGAACGCATGAAGGTAGCTATTTCAGATCGTTTGAGGTTAGAAGTCATGCTAAAACAAGCGCCAGCTGAGGTAACTGCATTTCTGAAACCGAAATTTTCAGGTTCCAGAATCAAGTTTTACTTGACTGAGGCTCTGTTGGTAGGGGAAATAAAAAATTGATGTGATTTCTGAAAACTGATTCCAGAAATCTGATTCTTGAACTCAGAATGTCTTGACTCTCTAAGTACCCCTAGTTAGAATCCATTGTTTGCACAGAACCATATAATTGGAATGTAGTTTGCCCAACGGATTACAGGGCTTCTCAAGCAGGAACATGGATGACCAAAAAATATCATTTTTGGATTAGTGGGTGCCAAATGAACTACGCTGATGCGCGTCAGGTAGCGAATCAGCTTGAAAAGCATGGCTACAGTTCAACATCGTCGGCCGATGAAGCTGATGTTATCGTTCTGCAGACCTGCACAGTTAGACAGCAGGCTGAAGACAAGGCGTTGGGACGATTACAGAGTCTGCGATCACTAAAGGAGGCCAATCCACAATTAACACTGGCTATGATGGGTTGTATTGTGGGTGTGAAAGGAAACGAAGCATTGGCTAAGCGGTTTCCTCATGTCGATGTGTGGATGCCGCCTGCCACAGACGGAACCCCATTGGTCTCTCATCTGTTTCGAGGAGATGATCAGTTAATTGAGCTGGAAGACACGAGCAAGCGCCATGCCGTGCAGGACGAGTTGGCGATATTACCTAGCCAGCAAAAAGGCAATCTTGTCTCTGCGCCGGTCGCCGTTGTATATGGCTGCTCCCACGCCTGTACGTTTTGTATCATTCCAAATCGTCGGGGTATTGAACGAACAAGACCTATTGGTGAAATTGTTGCCGAGGTCAGATCGCTGATAGCCAGGGGTGTAAAAGAAGTGGTATTGCTGGGCCAGATCGTAGATCGCTATGGCAAAGATATCGATGATGGCCCGGATTTGGCAGATTTGTTAACTGTTGTAAACGGTGTTGAGGGCCTAGAGAGAATTCGTTTTTTAACCAGCCATCCAAATTACATGAGTGACAGGATACTGGAGGCGGTTGCAAGCTTACCAAAAGTTATGCCTCAAATTGAGGTCCCGATACAGGCAGGGGATGATGAGGTACTGCGAAACATGAAACGCGGCTATACGGCCGATCAATATCGGGAGCTAGTGAATCGAATCCGGAAGATAGTGCCCGAGTCGTCTATTCACAACGATATCATCGTTGGTTTTCCGGGTGAGAGTGAGAGCCAATTCCAAAAAACCTACGACCTTTTGGCCGAATTGGAATTCGATAAAGTGCATCTCGCCCGGTACAGTCCGAGGCCTGGTACAGTAAGTGCCCGACGGATGGAAGATGATGTTTCCGATGCAGAAAAAAGACGTCGTTTTCACTTGATTGAGTCGCTTCAAAAAGAAATCTCCGAACGTCTTATGGCTCATTGGCTTGGTAAAGAAGTTGAAGTGCTTGTCGAGGAGAAACACAAAGACCGTTGGCGTGGACGCTCACCACAGGGAAAACTCGTGTTTTTTGATGATGAACGCGATTTAAGAGGAAATCTAGTGAAGGTTCAAATTACCTATACGGGTCCCTGGAGTATGTCGGG
>JBFFVR010000191.1:0-3488 GCA_041570685.1 Promineifilaceae bacterium (SeqCode) | reverse complement strand
TGATTGATCTATTTTGATGGAGAAAGTGTATGCGGTGGCGGTTGCCAGTTCTGATTAGTTTTAGCCTATTGGTTTCGAGTTGTTCACTCATAAACCAATTTGAGAAAGACGATAATACAGTAATAATAAGAGGTTTAAACCAAACGGAAACACCCGTGGCAACCGAGTTGGCAGATATTGCCACTAATGAGCCAACTGTGCCCTCACAGGATGCAACTGAAACGGCCGTCCAGCCACCCAATCCAGAACCCACGCCTGAAGGTGAGCCAGGTGAATTCCAGGGTTGGCTTCTCCCAAATCCATTGCCAGATCCGTATGCTCAAAATGAGATTACGGCCGAAAGACAAAATGCTCTTGAGTTGCTTAGCACCTCAAACTCAAACGAACGAAACGATATTGAGCTGGCGCGTTTGTACAGGGGTTGGCAAGGCGAGCTCAAGGAACCAATACTAGTAACTGAACCATTGTTGCCAGGAACCACTCAGGAACTGAATATTCTAAATAGCGATTCCAATACCCTCTCTAAGATCACTGTAGAGCTGAAGGGTGTTGGCGAAAACGCCTATTTTTGGTTTGATACGGGGTCAAAATCATTTGATCCCCCGGCAGCTGACTTAAAACAAGAAATCCAACTCTTCGATCGATTTTATGAGCAGACCATCGCCATCTTTGGCATGGAGAATAATCCTGGTGTTGACGGAGATCCACGGATGCATGTTGTTCATGTATCGCCTGATCTTCTTTGTGACATCGGCTTGACAGACTTTGGTGCCTGCCGCATCGTTGGCTATTTATCTGCCTCCGACTTGGTACCGACTGAAGTTAATCCAAACTCAAATGCCCGCGAAATGTTTGTTATGAATACGGACTATTTCGGCGGAGACTTTTACCGGAATGCTTTAACCCATGAGTTGCGGCATCTAATAGAAGATAATTACGATAGTAATGATATTGATTGGGCTGTTGAAGGTTCGGCCACATTCGCGGCCGAACTCATTACAAATTCCCAGAATGGCGTCTTGCGAGCTAATCAATATTTAGGAGATCCCGATCGTCAACTCAACAGATGGCCCGATGGGAACACCATTCCGGCTTATGGCCAAGGATATCTATTAAATCAATATCTTTATGAGCGTCTGGGTCCGGATTTCTACCGTCAATTCGCGACTTCACCGGAAAATGGCCTCGCTGCCATCGATGCCCTGGCTAAAGAGAATGGAGTTGACATAACAGGTCATGAGATTTGGCTTGATTGGTTAGTTGCCCAGGCGCTCCACACGCACCCAGATTCACCCCCAATATATGATTTCAAAATTGGTGGTTTAGATCCAGTGGCCATGACTGAAGCTAGTCGCTTTCCCGTCTTGTACGAAGAAATGGTTCACCAATTCGCGGCCGATTATTAGCGAATTGAGGGTGATGAAGAGATCACAATTGATTTTAGCGGCAACACAACGGTGCCCATGATTAAAACCGCCGCGGCATCTGGAGAATCTGTTTGGTTGGCGAATCGCTCTAACTATAGCCATGCACACTTGACGAGAGAATTTGATTTAACCAATGTCGATGCCGCAACGCTAAACTATAGCTTTTTTTCCGACATCGAGGAGGGTTACGATTTTGCCTATTCATTTATATCTCTAGATGGTGGGCAGACCTGGCAGCCACTGATTGGCCAAAATATGCATGGTCCGGAAAGCGATCCCAGGGATACAGCGCTGGTAGACAACTTCTACACCGGTCAAAGCGGTGGATGGTCGAACGAAAGTATTGATCTAACCCCCTTTGCCGGCAATTCCATTCAGATAAGATTTGTCTATGTCACCGATCCCATAAAGACATATGGTGGCTTTGCCTTAGATAATATTTCCATCCCAGAAATTGGTTTTTATGATGATGTTGAAACTGAATCCTCTGGCTGGACGGAGGTGGGTTTTGACCGCATTACCACCTCCATTCCCCAACTATGGCACCTCCAGCTGATTACCTTTCCAGGGGGCAAGCCCGAGGTAACGAAACTCGAACTTGATGATAAACAACAGTTAAATCTAAATTTATTCCTGGACGAATCAGATGAGCAAGCGATTCTGATAGTGGCTGCATCTTCTCCTCAGACGTTAGAACAGGCGCGCTATCGTCTTCAAATTGAGGAACCAGGCTAAGCTGTATTTCATTAATTGCTCGCTTTGGTAGGACTAGGCGATGATATAAGCAGCTCATGATTGCCCAAAAATGCCCCTTGTGCTAGCATTTTATGCGAGTATTCATTTCGCGATTATTGGGGCGTCGCCAAGTGGTAAGGCAGCGGACTTTGAATCCGCCATACGTAGGTTCGAATCCTACCGCCCCAGTTTCTAACAAGGATTGAGATCAGGGTATATGGGCTGAGTATAGAATATGCTCAGTTCTAATCATTTCTGACTCAATCCTTTTTTTACAGCGATATCAGAAGGCGTTTGAAAAAGAAGCATTAAGCCATACACTGACAATGATTCAAAAGGTATTATCCAGTTTATGCCGTCGTTAGCCGTCGTTATTCTGGCAGCCGGACAAGGCCTCCGGATGAACTCCCGAAAACAGAAAATACTTCACGAAGTTGGTGGAGAACCCATGGTGGCACATGTTTATGCCGCGGCTAACGCTATAGCCGATTTGGCCCCTGTGGTGGTTGTTGGCCCTGGCGCCGATGAAGTGCGAGAACTGTTAGGCAGCCGGTCGGCGTATGTTGTCCAGTCTGAACAGCTTGGTACCGGGCATGCGACCTTGATGGCAAAAACCTTATTGGAAGACCGTTCAGACCAGGTGCTGGTGGTCTATGCTGATATGCCCTTGTTACGTCCAGAGACGATGGCTCAGCTTGCCCAAAAACAATCTGAATCGGAGGCGGCGGTAGTTTTGCTAACCGTTGAAGGTGATCCTTCATCTACTTTTGGTCGCATCGTTCGGGGTCCAGATGGTGAAGTTAGCGAAATCGTGGAGGTGGCCGAAGCTGCCCTGCGGCCAGATGAAGACGCCATTTTAGCTATTACTGAACAAAATGCTGGTGTATATTGTTTTGACGCAAGATGGTTATGGCGATACTTGGCTGAATTACCCATTCATCAGGCTCGATCCGGTCCCGAATACTATTTAACCGATATGATTGGTCTGGCTTTTGAACAAGGTCGTCACATTGAAGCCTTTGTCGTTGACGATGCAGCTGAATGTATGGGTGCTGGAACAAGAGCTGAACTAGTGAATGTTGAGAAGGCCTTCCGCCGGCGAGCGAATGATTATTGGTTGGCCAATGGGGTAACGTTGGTCGATCCGGACACGATCTTTATCGATCAAGGGGTCTACATCGGTCAAGATACTATTATCTGGCCCAATACTTACATACAAGGCAAGACCAAGGTCGGCGAAGAATGTATTTTAGGGCCAAACGCCATTATCAGGAACTCTCAAATCGGCGCGCGATGTCAAATTGAACAGGCCATCGTTGAGGATAC
>JBFFVR010000190.1:0-3518 GCA_041570685.1 Promineifilaceae bacterium (SeqCode) | reverse complement strand
GCACAGGAAATATCAATCGTTCGCTATGCCAGGGTGGCTTATCCTGATTATCCTCAATTTTTTATATTAGCCGGTGGAAATAGCGGAATCGAAACCCTTGAAGATTTAAAAGGTCAAGATATTGGCATTTCAGAGGGGACAATTATTGAGTACTCTGTTGACCGGCTGCTGGAAGCCGAAGGATTTCAACCAGAGGATATCAGTACAGTGGCAGTACCTCGAATACCAGATCGGATGGCGCTTTTAAATTCTAGTGAACTGCCAGCTGCAAATTTACCCGATCCGCTAGCGTCTTTGGCTGTTCAAAGCGGTGCTAAGGTACTCGTGGACGATTCAAGCCACCCGGAATTCGGTCATAGCGTAATTTCGTTTCGTCAAGAGGTTATCGATGACAATCCGGATGCGGTCAAACGGTTCCTGGCCGCACTAGAAAAGGCAGTGATCGATATCAATACGGACAAAGAACAATTCAGTGGTTTGCTAAGCGAAAGAAACCTCGTTCCCGAACCCCTTCTTGGCTCTTATGCAATCCCCGATTTTCCGGAGGCAAGTGTTCCACCAGTCTCCCAATGGGATAATGTGTTAGAGTGGGCGTTGGGCAAAGGATACATTGAATCTGAACTTCAATATGAGGATTCAATTGATAATTCTTTCTTACCTTAGAACGACCTATCTTTTCTCGAGAATAAATCAGATCTAGGTTAAAAGAACTGTTATTAGGACTTATATCATATGCGAATGAGACACCTCGGTATCATCATAGAAATAACTTTGGTGTCTCATTCGCATATCACAGGTTGAAAGCCGGCCAAATTTATGATGGTCGTTTTAGAGGATCTCGCATTCACTTATTCGGGTCATGATCCAGTATTTGAGAATTTAAACTGGCGAGTGAAGCATGGTGATGCCTGGGCTGTCCTAGGACCGTCGGGATGTGGCAAGACAACTTTACTCTATCTCCTCGCCGGGCTCCGCCAGCCTACTGAAGGGGCTATATATATAGACGGGGACCAACAGCTAGCACCACGACCACGCACAGGATTGATTCTTCAGGACTATGGTTTGTTGCCCTGGGCGACTGCCCATAAGAATGTTTCGCTGGGTCTGCAAATCAGAAAGTTTTATGGACCGGATGGTAAACATTCCCCGGCCGATGAAGATTCTACGGATCATAAGGATCGCGTCTCTTACTGGATTGATCGACTTGACTTAACGCGCCATGCAGAAAAATATCCGGCCCAACTATCAGGTGGTCAACGCCAGCGCGTAGCTATCGCCCGAACGCTTTCCCTCAATCCAGATCTATTGCTAATGGACGAACCATTTTCGTCCTTAGATGCCCCCACCCGCGAAAGGTTGCAGAATTTGACTTTTGAATTACGGGCTGAAGAAGCTTTAACCACAATTATCGTCACGCATGCTATTGAAGAAGCGGCTATCTTAGGGTCTCAGATCATGATTCTCGACGAGCCGCCAAACCGACAACCCATTTACCTGACTAATGAACATGCAGGAGAACCAGATTACCGGCACAAACCTGCTTACTACGAAATGTGTAATATTTTGAGGCAGCATCTGGAAAAGTAGATTATGCAACGACGCGATATCTTTTTGGCGGCTGTGGCACTAGTACTCGTTTGGCAGATAGTTGCTCTGCTAGTGAATGAACCGATATTGCCTGGGCCAATAATGGTAGCTCAAGCATTCTATGAGGAATTGGGGGGCGATCTGATCGTCCACTTTTGGGCAAGTACCAAGAGAGTACTGGCCAGCATCTTGCTGGCTGTTTTGCTTGCCGCCCCGGCCGGATTGATACTTGGTCAAAGCAAACGATTGAATCGAATTTTCTCGCCAGTGGTTTATATGCTATATCCCATTCCAAAAGTGGTGTTGGTTCCGGTGATCCTTCTCCTATTTGGGATTGGTGACTTTCCAAAGATAATAATCATCTTCCTGATCCTATTTTTCCAAATCTTAGTGCTGGTTCGTGATAGCGCAGCCGATATCGAACCTAAAATGTTATTATCTGTCCGCAGTCTCGGGGCGGGTCGAAGAGCTTTGTTTCGCTTTGTCTACTTTCCCTCAAGTTTATCCGCCATTCTCACAGCCCTTCGCCAGTCGGTTGGCACGGCCGTAGCCGTTCTATACATAGCGGAACTCTTTGCAACGAGACAAGGACTTGGCTATTACATCTATCTAAATGGAAATACCCTATTTGACTATCCAGCAATGTATGCTGGCGTCCTGGCTATGAGCCTGCTGGGGCTTGGTCTTTATTTCACCGTCGACAGGTTAGAGCGACGATTTTGTCGGTGGAAATATGTTGATTAACTTGAATTGAGAGCAAGGATCATCCCGAGCCCGAATAAAAGGACAAATATAAAGGTCGTGAGAGACATCTGCCCTAAGTAAGGATTGAGTGCCGCGCCTGTGGCCTTTGCTACCCCCCAACCATTCCTAATAATCAAAGGAAAAGCGAGTAGGAATAAAAGTTCCCAGATCGATGAAAAATCAAGAATCACGAAAACCAGGCTAAGTAGAAATCCAACGAGCAAGAGAAGCCAATGATATTTTCGCGCTCTATCGAGCCCAAGGCGAACAGGAATCGTATTTTTCCCCGCTTGCTTGTCAACCTTAATATCGCGGATATTGTTGATATTTAGTACGGCAACAGAAAACAAACCAAGGCTGGTCGCAGGTAACAACAAGGATGGAAGTACAGATAGTTTTTGGAGCATGTAGCTTCCAATAACACCGACCAAGCCGAAAAAGAAGAAAACAGCCAGGTCCCCAAAGCCAGCATATCCATATGGCTTCTTTCCAGCCGTATACGAAATCGCCGACCATATTGCTATTGCCCCAAGAATAACAAACAAGATGACGCCAATACTATTTTCTGAGGTTACTGCGCTCAGGATTAGTATTGTTCCTGAAACTGCGGTTAGAAATGCTATCAAATAAATTGCCCTTTTCATCGACACCTTTGAAATATCACCAGACTGAAGTGAGCGTTCTGGACCTTGCCGTTCAGATTGATCAGCGCCATGAACAAAATCTCCATAATCATTAGCGAGATTAGAGAGAATCTGCAGCAATATTGCCGTGATCAAGGTCATGATTGCGATATCTCCCTTTAAGTTGCCGTCTACCTTGATTGCGAGAAACAGCCCCATGGAAACGCTAGCAATGGCCAGAAGGAGCGTTTTCGGTCGAGATGCACGGAGCCAAATCTTTAGACTTTTCTTCTTCATAGTCAATATGTTCAGGCGGAAATCAATTTTTAGAATTTTCTTTAATCGTCTTCCTATGACGGTAGTACTCCTTGACGTCAGAAGTCGCCATCATGGACAATAGAAACTAATTAAAACATATGAATTCGGCGACAGATTAATGACAACATTTGAGGATTTTAAACGACGAACAAAGATGAGGCACGATTTCTCGGACCAGATCCAGGTTCGGTATCAACATCCTGATGGGGAAAATATTGACACATGGGTTAGCGGTGAAGAGGTCCT
>JBFFVR010000189.1:0-3535 GCA_041570685.1 Promineifilaceae bacterium (SeqCode) | reverse complement strand
ATCCGTCCAACGGTTATAACGATTGTTGTCCTCGTCATAGATCCAATCGATTTCGGTAAATTTGCGATACCTAATGTTGACTGAAGTCGCCTGAAATGAGCCACCAGGAGGTTCAGTCGAAAAGCTCATACCAGACCAATATGAAGGTGCCCTATTCTGTCCTCTCTCGTCAAGTGCCCCCCACAGCTTTTCAGGATCAGCGTAGAGCGTATGTTCATAGGGCTTATTTTCTCCACTCCGATAATATCCAGAAGCATTCGATCTAAGGATCCGGTCAGAGAAATCAGAGTCGAATAACAGTCGCGAAACACCAATGCTACTCCCAGAGTAGGCAAGTGCAGCATCATACATAACTGGAATTTCAAGATCGATCAAACGGGCACTTCGAATCGGACCTATTTTTTCTGGTGTGTCACCGTAAATTACGGCCGTAAACCGGGTAATCGATCCTTCCGTAAGGTGTTCAAAGACCAAGTCGGCATCGTTAAGACCGGACTGGGGACGAACATGTTTTGCCGGTGCATTAGAGATTTTCACGGCTATCGGACGTCGATTTAAAACAGAGTCATTATCCTTTAGTTCCCCTGTCAGTGGATTTCTCATCTCTCCGAAATCTTCAATCGAGTTCAGTGTTACTCGCAAGTCGGAGGTCGCACTTGGCAGAGTTATCTGGGTAATAGTTGGGATAGGTGTAAAAGTAGCTACGGGTACGGCCTGTGTCCGGCTGGCTACAGGTACTGCGGTTAAGGCCAGGGTTGGGATGACGATGTCGTTGTCTTTAGATTCTTCCAGTGAAACAAGCTTCGTATTGCCAGCGTTATCATTATCACAGGCAACCAGAAAGAGTATTATGGCAATCAGTAAACAACTTTTGAGTTTTCCGGGCACGACCATCTTACTAATCACACGCCGACAAACAGATACTCTGCAACATAGTACACTATTGACTCATCATCTAGGAAATATTTGATTTTGGGGAAGTAGAATCATATATTTCAGCAAACTACGACCAAATTTTCCAATATTCAGAATAGTAACACAGTTAATATCAATCGTCTGTCAATCATTGGAGTCACGAGTATGTTACGTAAGGATTTACATGAAGTAAACAGAATTTCGTGGAATAAGGCCACTGAGGCACATAACAGCCATAAACGGGAGCAGGCTCATTTTCTTAAAAATGGTAGCAGCACACTGTTTGCGGAAGAGATCGAATTGCTAGGAACAATTCAGGGAAAAAGACTGGTCCATCTGCAATGTAATGCAGGCCAAGATACGTTAAGCTTAGCCAGTTTAGGGGCAAGCGTAACTGGCGTGGACATTAGCGACACAGCCATCGATTTTGCCCACCGACTTTCTCAAGAATCAGGAATTCCAGCTAATTTTGAGCAGGCAGATGTCTATGATTGGTTTGAAAATAGATCCGAATCAGATGATCCTTTTGATATCGTCTTCGTTTCCTATGGGGCATTGATCTGGCTTTCTGATATCAAAGAATGGGCTATTGGTGTAGCGAGTGTGCTGGCGCCAAAGGGCAAGCTGATTATCATGGAATTTCATCCATTTGCAATGGTATTTAAAGAAGATTGGTCACTCGGCTATCCATATTTTGCTGAGGGTAACGTTCTTCACTGGTCCGACGGAGTAGGTGATTATGTGGCGGACACCCCTGCCCTGGCTCCGTCCGGATACGAACCTGGATTCGAAAATTTCGTGAATCCCTTTCCGGTCAATGAATTTCAATGGACTTTGTCCGAAATTGTCACCGCAGTCATAGAAGCAGGATTAACCTTACGAGTATTGAAGGAATATCCCTACGCCAACGGCGCCAAGTTATTTGAGGGTATGGAAGAAAAAGCTGGCGGCCGAGTCTACCCCCCAGCAAAGGTACCAAGCTTGCCGTTGATGTATGGCCTAGTTGCAGAAAAGGATTCGATATAATATTAGTTCAACTGAGCCAGATGCAGAATTTAGAACAAAACAGGAGAGACAATGAGCGAACAAACAATAAACATTCGGCGGCTTCTGAAATCATTCGGCATCCAAGCGGATGAGGCCGTAGTGGATTTCTTTAGCCGGAATTCCGATATCGATTCTCTAACGATTCGATTGACCCTTGAAGACATTACCGCTTATGGGAGAAATGAACCGGCCGAAAGACTAGTAGTACAGTTAGAAGGCGAAATTGGTCCCTGAGCTGTCCGTCCACTTGCCTATAATGACGAGACAGGAATCATCATTGCGGGTTAAAATTCTCCGAAATGGCTGGGTGAATATTTTACCAAGTTCTCGTTCTAGCTAATTCAGATTCTCAAATATTCCGGCAGCTCCCATACCACCGCCTATACACATAGTTACCATTCCGAATTGGGCATCACGACGTTTCATTTCATTTATAATTTGAACTGTCAGTTTCGCGCCAGTACAACCGAGTGGATGTCCTAAGGCAATGGCACCACCGTTTACATTGGTCCGTTCTTCCTCAAAGCCCAGTTCCCGTATCACTGCTACGGCCTGTGCCGCAAAGGCTTCGTTCAATTCGATTACATCGATCGAATCAAGATTCATGCCGGTTCGTTTTAGGACTCTAGGCACAGCTGCAACCGGACCAACCCCCATTACTTCAGGACGCACGCCACCAACGTTGAATCCGACAAAACGAACTAGAGGTTTAAGTCCCAAGGATATGGCCATTTGCCGCTCCATAACGATAACACCAGCGGAGCCATCGCTGAGGGGCGAAGCGTTGCCGGCCGTTACAGTTCCGTTCTGTTTAAATACCGGTCGTAATTTGGCCAAGGCTTCGAGAGATGTGTCAGGACGCAAATGTTCGTCCCTGTCAAACTCAAACGACTTACTTAAGGGGCCGTCAGCTCCCGGAACAACTTCCTCGATCTTCAGAGGCAATATCTCTTGTTCGAACAAACCGCGATTTACGGCCTCTGCAGCGCGTTGGTGACTTCGTACGGCAAATTCATCTTGCGCTTGCCGGCTAACTTCATATTCATCTGCCACATTTTCAGCCGTCAATCCCATATTCATATAGGCTTCGGGTTGGTGTTCAGCCATATAAGGATTAGGACTGATCCGAAATCCCGTCATGGGGACCAAGCTCATCGTTTCCGCGCCGCCTGCTATGATGCAATCTGCTCCATTTGCGATTATTCTTTCGGCCGCGATGGCAATGGTCTGCAAGCCACTCGAACAAAACCGGTTAACTGTCATACCTGGCACTTCAACCGGCAATCCCGCCCGTATGGCGATATTTCGCGCAAAATTTAATCCTTGGGCACCTTCTGGGAAAGCACAACCAATGACGACATCATCTACCATTTCTGGAGAAAGCGGCTCTGCTTGCCGTAATAATTCCTTGATGACCTCAGCCGCCATCTCATCCGAGCGCCAGTTCCTGGTCTTCCCTTTCTTTGCCCGGCCGACAGCCGTTCGCGTCGCTGCTACAATTACTGCTTCTCGAGTCATGTCATTTATCTCCTAATTTCGCAGTGGTTTGCCAGTCTGCAATAGATGAGTCATT
>JBFFVR010000188.1:0-3536 GCA_041570685.1 Promineifilaceae bacterium (SeqCode) | reverse complement strand
GCAATATGCTTGAAGGCTTGTGCTACGCTGAGGAAAGAACACCCTATGGACCTATCGCCCAAATGGTGCAAACCTCATTGGAGAACGGGCATCCTGAACTACCGGAAGATGTAGTGGCAGACTTAGTGAATTTGGCCCCCGAGTTGCGCTTGCGATTTCCTGAGATACCCGCCAGAGGTCAACTTGATCCCGAGACTAAAAAACAAAGACTGATTCAGAGTGTCGTTACCTGGTTTAGCGCGTTGACTCAACAGAAACAGCTCCTACTGGTAATTGAGGATGTTCACTGGGCAGATAGCGGAACCCTGAGATTAATCCGTCATCTGGCCCGTAGGTTAGGCCGGCGGCGTGCTTTTTTAGTGGCCACTTATCGTGAGGTAGAACTAGATGAAGGTACGCCTTTCCAGGCTTTGCTGAATGATTTAAACCGGGAGCGATTAGCCAGGCGCATTAAACTTTCTCGCCTAAACAAAGATCAGACTAAAGACCTTTTGGTAACTTTGTTTGCCGAAGAGATAACCCTAGAATTCCTTGATGGCATATATCGGGAGACAGAAGGTAATCCCTTCTTTATCCAGGAAGTGTGTAAAGCACTGGTCGATTCGGGCGAGATTTACTTTTCTAACGGCCGTTGGCAACGACCATCGATCGAAGATCTGGCGATCCCCCAAAGCATTCGCCTCACGATTCAGACCCGCCTAAGCAAATTGAACAATGAGGAGCAAACCACTCTTAGGCTGGCTGCCCTGCTTGGTCGGGAGTTTGAATATGAGATGTTACTGGCTATTGCGGGACAGGACGAGGATGGATTAATCGATGTCTTGGAGAAGGCTGACCAAGCTCAATTAATTGAAGAAATTTTCAGGCCTACAGCAGGTGCTTCGACGAAATTTTCCTTTACCCATGCTTTGATTCACACTACTTTGCTTTCCACTCTGAGTACTTTGCGCCGCCAACGTTTGCAGAGGCAAGTCGCTATGAGCCTGGAACAAGCTTTTCCTGAACGACACGATGAACTAGCTTCTTTATTGGGACGCTATTTCGCCGAAGCGGACGATGGTGAAAAAGCAGTTTACTATCTATTACGGGCTGGCGATGCGGCTCGCCGTATTTACGCTTACGACGAGGCTATCCAGGCCTATGAGCAAGCATTACTTTTTTTGCGGGAACAGTCTGACCATCAGCGAGCAGCCCGTACCTTCATGAAGTTAGGATTGGCGTACCACAATACTTATTCTCACCAAAAATCACGACGAGCTTACGAAGAAGGCTTGCGAGAATGGCGAAAATCCACTGATACACAAAAAGATCACTCGTTTCCGCCGGCTCCACATCCTCTCCGAGCTGTTGCCCAAGAAGGCCCATCTGGCCTTGATGTGTCAATTGTATACGATAACTGGTCACATTTTTTTATCCACCAACTATTCAGCGGTCTGTTCGAATTTACAGATGACGACCAACTAGTGCCGGATATAGCTCAAAGCTGGGATGTGCTTGAAAAGGACAAGCGGTATGTCTTTCACTTACGGAAGAATGCAACTTGGAGCGATGGGGAACCAGTAACGGCCCGTGATTTCGAATTTTCCTGGAAGCGCTCGCTGCAGCCTGGCAGAGTTCAGGGCATGGCCTATCTGCTTTATGACATCAAGGGCGCTCAAGCTTATCATCAGGGCACTGAATCAGATCCCGATAGTGTCGGTGTACGCGCTGAAGATGACTATACCTTGAGGATAGATCTTGAACGATCCAGTAGTTATTTCCTCCAGATATTGGCTCACGCTATCGCATTCCCGATACCAAGACATATGGTTGAACGATTGGGTCCTTCTTGGACTGAACCGAAACATATTGTGACCAACGGCCCCTTTAAGATCGGTGAATGGTCCCCTAAAAAAAAGTTTATCCTCGAAAAAGATCTAAATTATCGAGGTTATTTCAAAGGGAATGTTTCTCAGTTAGAAGTTCAAATCCAGCCTCCGGAAACGTGGTTAGAACTGTATATGGAAAATGCGATAGATTATATGTTTCCTTACTTGACCAGCGCCCATGATCCAAACCGTTCCATCCTGTCAAATCACGAAGACTATATCTCCTTGCCAAGCTCCCATACGGGTTATCTGGGATTCGATGTAAGCCGACCGCCCTTCGACGATATTAGAGTCCGCCAGGCAGTTATCATGGCAATTGACCGGCAAACTGTTATTTACAACAGAGCAAGAGGATTATTTTTGCCGGCAAACGGCGGATTGGTTGCGCCCGGAATACCTGGTCACGTGCCAGATATTGCCCTGCCTTATGATCCTGAATTGGCTGCGGAAAAGTTGGCTGCCGCTGGCTATCCTGATGGCAAAACATTTCCGAATGTCGAGATTATGATGCCGTTAAATATGGAATTTGGCGGTATTTTCAATCGCTTTGCCGAACAATGGAAAGCAAACCTGGGTCTTGACGTCACCTACCGGGCTTACGAATTTAACGAGCTATTGGAGAGGCACGCCAGCGACAATCCGAAGGTTTGGATAGGAGGCTGGTCGGCCGATTATCCCGATCCAGACAGCTATCTTAGGGTGCTTTTAAGAAATAGTTCTACAGGTTGGTTTCATCAGGGGTACGAAAAACTCATCTACGATGCCCGAGAGATTACTGATGTTGATCAGCGAATGGCTATGTATCAGCAAGCGGAACGAATCCTGACCCAAGAGGCGGTGCTAGTTCCTCTGAGTCATGGGCGTCTACACTTGATGGTAAAGCCGTGGATATCTAGCCTTCCTTTTTCCATGTTTATCGGCATTATACCGAAAGAAGTAGTTATCGAGCCACATGAATAAAAGCGTGAAGATCGTTAGCAATTCTAAAGGGGAAAAGCTATGGCTCATCCGCTGACAAAAAAACTGCAAATTTAAGCTGACCATCGAATTTGTATTGTCAATGCGTCCGCAGATTTTTCTGAAACCTTGGGCCAATTGCCTGAGGGCACTAATTTGGTAGAGCTGCCGGCAAAAGAGCGAGACTTTGCCTTGCTATTTGCCCATGATTTGGCCGTTCGCTTTCGCCCTGTGGAACATAAATCAGACGAAGATAAAATCGCTACCCAGTATTCGGGAAAGAAAGCCGATCTGAGACCCATCTACGAGCGGCTATCCGAGATAGTAAGGCAATTAGGCGACGATGTGACATGTGCTCCCCGCAAAACATATGTCGCCTTTGCTCGCAAGAAGCAGTTTGCCTTAGTTGCCCCCAGCACCAATACCCGGGTCGATCTGGGCTTAAAATTGCCAGGGCAACCATTCAGCGGCCGGTTGGCTGATGGAGCTAATGTTGGCAGCGGCTCCATATCCCACAAAGTCGCTTTGACTAGTCTAGAAGATGTGGACCAGCAAGTTATAGATTGGTTATCAGAGGCCTATGAGAACGGAATCTAGCCTTTGTGGCTAGCTGCTTTGTTCAGATGATAAGGTAAAAGGAGTGCCCAATCTCGAAAAGATTGGGCATTCCTTTTAGTTGACATAACTTCTCGCGAGATTATTCAGGACGAT
>JBFFVR010000187.1:0-3550 GCA_041570685.1 Promineifilaceae bacterium (SeqCode) | reverse complement strand
TTAGCCAGTTTTGTCGACCATGTTTGATTGTGTGGATTCTTGACGTCGAAAGCATAGACCTCATAATCCTTATCACACAAATGGACGAGGGCATTTGCGCCAACATTGCCTAAGGCGCCGGTCAGGAAAACTTTTTTCGCCGCTCTATCTTTTATGGACATTAGACTCCATCAAAGTTACCCAATCTGTTATTAAGACAGGCTTGCTAATCCAATACTATTTCATTCTTTTATTCAGGCTGGGAAACTACCTCTGTTGAAGATGTACTTAGGTTTTGCCAGTCGCCACTGTCGTCATCGTAGGCCAGAAGATCCCCTGATTCTAAGTCGAAGAGCCAACCATGCACGCGCAGCCGGCCAGCCTTCAGAGCCTGACTGACTGCTGGATAACTCTTCACATTTTCACGTTGTAATAAGACATTGGCCTTGATGGTCTCCAGATAAAGATCTTCTTCTGACAGGCCTAGGGCCTCAACCTGAGACAGAGCCGGCCGTATCCATGAAACCCAACGCCCTAGGCTAGAAGTCGTATTCAAATCTCCATTTTTTATTACAGCTTCGACACCGCCGCAGAAAGTATGTCCACAAATTATGATATGCTCCGGTGTCAACTCAAGAACAGCGAATTCAAGCACCGCTGAGGCGGCGTCTCCTGTAGTAGCATAGGGGGGGACCACATTGGCCACATTACGCATAACAAATAAATCGCCCGGTCTAGAGCCTGTAATTTGTTCTGGGATAACTCTAGAATCCGAGCAACCGACCCAGAGCACACGGGGTTTCTGGCCATCGCGGACGAGTCTGGCCCAAGATTGGCGATGTTTATCAAAGCTTTCTTTGAATTTTTCGTGACCGGAGATGAGCTTGTTGAGGGTCATAGATCACCTAATATTATTGATCGATTCTTTTAGGTACCCGGTAGACTATGGGATTATTTCCATCTGCGCCAGAATTGCAGCAATAATGAACTGGTTACCTACCATGATATAAGCGAACTCTAGATTTGATTATTGCTCAGAGACATTTTATCCCTGGATGAGGTTGTCAAGCAATCAAGTTCAACTCCACTTGGTGGATTCTTGTGGACTGAATATGCCGCTTAATGAATCAAGGAATTGCCAGAGGAGCCGTATTAGAAGTAAATGGTTTTTCGACTAGGGTAAGACAAGGATAAAGAGAGGTGGCTACTCGCTAGCAGCCCGAGAAAATTAAATCTATGTTTAAAACAGCCCCTGGTTTCTTACCGACCTTAGTATGCCCAGGCAAATGGACTATAGGTACGCGACGTTTCAATCTCGGGGAATGGATCGAATTGAATAGCAGAGCTCTTTTGAGCGTCTCGATGAAGTAGCCTAGCGTAAGCCCTAAGAATAGGTTGCCTAGGCTAATTCTGGGTCATTCAATTCAAGGAAGAAGCAAACTTCGTAAATTCGCTATTTGGTTCAGGGCCACGATACTTGAACTGACCAATTATGTTCGCACCTTTGCCTTCCAGGCTTTTTGCCATCGTTGGCAACGTCTTGCCGGTCGCTAATTTATAGGTGCAGAACACCACCGCCTTTTTTCCTTCTAAGTCGCCTAACTGGTCGATGAAATGCATCGAGCCAAACGTGGGATGCTGCCTGATGATAAATAGACCATGGACCCAGGAACCGACACAAATCAAATCAGCCTCGGACACAGCAGCCGGGTCAGCTTGCATCACCGATTGAACCTGACATTCGTGACCTTGTTCTTGCAAAGTTTTGCCCATGGCTTCAGCCGCTTTGGCGGTGGTTCCGGTGCTGCTGTCATAAACTATGGCTATTTTCATCTGATACCCTCCATCGTTTGCCATTTGGCCTGTAACGTTTTTTTATTAAGATAAGCTAGGAAACAGGATACCAATTCCCCTGTGACTTTTAAAGTGTCAAATGTCATGCCCTGAGCGTTATCGAAGCTCAGATCGGCAGCTACTCCAATAACTAGAAAGAATATGTTATGCTTCTTCTGACAGCATGATTGATTAGCGAAGGTGAGCCAACTTAATTTGTCTGGAATCATTGCAATTAAGTGACGCCCATAACAGAGAAATCAATGCTTAGTGATACAAAACCTGGATCTAGGATAAGGAGCTTTTGACATGACCCGAGAAGAAGTTCAATCTGTCGTCGAAAGGTTTATCGCAGAGATATGGAATCAGGGAAATATGGAAGCAGTCGACGAGGTGATTTCGGCAGATCTCATATACCATGAGCCCATGCAGACCATCGAGGGCATCGAGCCCTATCGACAATATGTGGAGAGTTTCCGGGCGACTTTTCCGAATGCCGAATTTACCACTGAGGACCTACTCATTGACGGCGATAGAGCGGCTTTTCGCTGGTCATTGCAGGCTGCTCATGAGGGAAACCATCCAGATGTACCCCTTCCGGCTACAGGCATGGAATTCGATACCTCAGGACAAACCACCGTTCGTTTTGAGGATGGCAAGGTTGCCGAGATCTGGATGCAGACCGATTACTCCCGGTTCTTGGCCATGGCGGTTGCTTTCGGAGCAGCCGTGCTTGGGGCCATCGTAGGCTTATTGGTGCTGATTGGTCTTGTTAGCAAACAGCTTCGAGGGAATTCTGGCAGGTAAGCTTCATACGAATAAGTTAGTCCGCAAAAATAACCTCTAATACCGTTCCAAGGTTATCTTTGCCCTTGAGGACCTTCAAGTCAAAGATTTCGGTATAGCCACAATTTTTGCAGGAAACGAAGGCGTAGCTATAGGCCTGAATCTCAAACAGACGAGAAATTCCTGTGCCTGACATCGCCAAATATTCGACATGTCCGCCGCTGTGCAGGCATTTCGAGCAAACAAAAGCGGCTGCCAGATTATCTTCAAGTTTACCCATTGTTTCAGTCCTTTAAGTCATATTCCCCGCGTTAAACCAATAAAGTGATTCTTCCTTGCAGAAAAATAGATCATTGACAGTTTATCATTTTGTTTGATTGTTCACATCGGCCGAGTGGTGATTTCCGATTATCCAGTTAGCTAATTCGAGGCTTTTTATTCTTTTAAGAATAGGTTCGAGTTTTTCTGGTCAGTCTCCTCAGCGTCGTTTTCAATACGAGATAGCGTAAGGGGCAAATTCGGATTAACTTGCTCAAAAAGCTCGCCAAGTGTTATATCTTGTACGCTTGAGCCGAACCCCGAGTCCCGCATAAACTCGCACAAAATCGCATAGAGTTGCCAATATAAACCAAACAAATTGTGGTAACTTACGGGTAAAGGTCGGTAAAGATGAGACGAGAAGGTTGGCAGATAATGCTGTGGATATTTTCGTCCATTATGGACAAGTTACCTGGTCGGTGGTGGAAACCGTTTTCACTATCGGGAGCTTTTCTAACTTATCTCGTATTTTTGAATTTAGAAATATCTGGGTTCTTTGGTTTACTGATTGGTTTCCTGGTGGGATTGATTAGTGGTATGATTTTTGAAATTTTTACTCTCTCAAAGCATCATTAAAAAAATCAATGCCCACCGATACTTTTTACGGGAGAGTCTCAAACTAATTCCACCCTGT
>JBFFVR010000186.1:0-3553 GCA_041570685.1 Promineifilaceae bacterium (SeqCode) | reverse complement strand
GCCATTTCTCGGTCGGATGCGCCTGGCCATGACCGGACAGAAAGTTTCCCCCCCGCTCTATGAATCGATCTTGGCGATGGGTCACCAAAGATCATTAGAGAAGCTAGATGAGGCGCTGACCATCCTAGATGGGGCCTTTTAAGCATAGATCAATTACATCGACTTGGTTGCTGTTAAATCCCTTTTTGCTTGACGAAAATCCCCAAGGTGAATTGCCCATCCATTGAGGGATAGTTTAAGGGTAGAACAGCGGACTTTGAATCCGTCATTCGGAGGTTCGAATCCTCCCGCCCCAGCTTTATACCGCTGGTATTTTGACCAATTTCCTAACCCAAGGAGGTTGGTTGAAATGACAAGCACACAGAGGACTATACAAAAAACACCCGCCATTGAAATGCCTTCGATACAGGTAGCAAGAGCCGGCCGGTACCGCAAGCCAAATCCAAGACCGGTTGGCCAAAATGGACTATCCTTTCTTGAAGGAACGGTAATTCGGGCTTATCAGTGCCGAATTCAGCCTATGTTTCGGCGATTAAACCATAGTGCCATACGTGGGTGTTCTTCTTTTATTCCATCTTATCCTTCTTATCGAGCACTCGATTAAGGAGCCAAATCGTTTGTCTAAGTTCTTAGCAATTGCCCAGAACAAGGTGATACATCTGTCAGCTCCATCATCTCGGCCATTTATGAATCCGGTTGAGCGATGGTTGGACCTGGTAACAAGAGGCGATTTTCCGCGCCTAAATCACCATCCCGTGTGGAAAGCGGTAATCGCTGCAAGGTCTCTAAAACATACAAGCCAATGGCGAAATCATATGTCCCTGGAGGGGTTTCGGGATCGATAGGAATGGTGTAGACATCCTCGATTCGTTCACCTTGCTGCCACAGATAGGTAGGATACATGCCCTGTTGAGGCTGGCTATCTCTTTGAGCGTGTAACTGGCCATCCGGGCCTAGAAAATGGGTAAAAACGGTAAAATCTCCCGTTGGTTCCCTTAAAGCCTGCCAGTATAAGGTCAAGTTCACGGTATCCCCGGGCATCACTTCGGCCGGTTCAAAATCGTAACCTAATAAGCGAATCTCTTCACCAAAGTCGGCCGCTACTAGACGGCTGATATCTTCGTCCGAAATTATGGGGCCAGTTTTATACAACCAGGCATAGGGCACACCGTCAAATTCGATAACTAGCTTAGGCTGCCTATCCTTATATTTGTCCCACATATTTCCCCACTCGTAATCTTTATCGCGGCGCAGAACGGCGCTCCTAACGAAAAGCAAGTAGTCTACCTTCTCGTCGGTTATGGGCACTGTCTTACCATCGAAGTAGCGCATAAATGACACCGGGGAATGCGCTCCGACGACTAGTAATTGAGACAAGGGATGTTCATTTAAGTAATCGGCCGCGATTTCTAATCCCTCCCCTTTCTCCTGCCCCGAAATAATTTTGCTCTCCAGGATGCGTCTCGGACCGCCTAAGAGGTAATTATAGTGAGTGCCATAGTAGGGTTGGCGTGAAAGTGTTATGGCAGCCTGGGCGAGAATGACCAACACCAGTGCCAGATTCAATAACCATTGCTTGTCTTTCGTGATCCAGCGGAAAAAATAGACATAACCGACACCAGCCAGCAAGATGATGAACTGCAAAGCGGGCAATATATATCGAGACACCTTTTTGTCGCCAATGGTCATCATCGCGACAAAGAAGATGATAAACGATAATGCAAAGAAGATAATCAGCCGGTTATATTGGCCAAGTTTTCGGTTGAATAAAAGGGGAATGCTCATCAAGAAACCGATTAGGGTGACCGATGTCGTCTTGACGGCCATATTGATCGGGTAAAAGAGCGGTCCTGGATCAGAGGTGGTCGGTTGGCCTAGGAAATAGACCGGTCGTGGATGGGCGAATTCGATGTAGATATCAGCCAGCCCAAATATGGTCCTGAGGGTCTTGACCGGCTGAGTCCACATGGAAGGCCACAGCAGAACGTAAATCACCGCGAAGGTGGCAAACCAAATCACAATAGCTAGCGCAAAGTTTCCAAGATCTTTTAGTAATAATGACCGGTCCGGGTTTTCAATTCGGTTTATTCCCCTCGGATTCCATTTTGCCAGCAACGTGACACTGAGGACCAGCAGCAAGTAGGCCAAGAGGAAAAGCGCCGGCGCCTTGGTGAGCAAAGCCAATCCCGCGAACAAGCCCGACCAAACGACGTAACGCCATTGTTGGCACTTGATATATAGCCAGAGAAACAATACTGAAACCAGTAAAAAGACGCTGAGCATGGCATCGACGTGAACACCGGCTGATACCGATATATGATAAGGATCCAGGGCTAAGAGTAATGAGGCAACAATTGCTATCCTGCGGTCGAAGATTTCGGCGATAAGCAAGTAAGCCAAGACGATCATCAGCGCGATGACGAAGGCGATTGGTACCAACTCCAAATCAACCTGGAACTCTAGATTCCGGTCCGCGAATTCAGGATCGATTAGGCCGCCGAACCTTTGCGCGAGGCCTGCCAACCACATGGTCGTGACCCCCGGATGGGGACCAAGCAGTGTATCGTCCCACTGGCGGGCAGAAATAGCCTCGATGAATAGTCGGCCGCGGATATGCCAGTTGGAATATATTTCAACTTGTTGGATGGCACGGGGTATAAAGGCGACAATAAATAAAACAAATGGAAAAGCAATAAGCAGGATTCTAGACAGATCAACTTTACTGGTTTGCTCGGTAGATCTTGGTTCCATAGAATCCATCATCAAAACATCTACTTTTTCTGGCGTCGAACCAACCAGCTATGAAATTGAGTCTTTATTCTTCTCGTTGGCCAAGAGCAGTTGGCAGCCCATCAATACTGCGCAAATTGTTGGCTTGTTGGTAAGCCTTAAGTTCACGCTCATCTTTTTTATCAGCCCACTTAAAATGGAATTCCTGCTCGCCAAAGTTGGTTGAGCCTCTTCTTCATCAGGGATCTTATCCTCATCTTTCTTTACAGATTGGTCGAGCACAAAGCATTTTACTTCAATCGGATTTACACGATCAACCTGTTGGCCCTTTTGAGTTCAAGCCCAAACTACCCTCGAAGAGTTTTCCAGTAGACCATACTTCTTTAGATATGTTCTGGTCCAGGCTAGCCGATATTCGATTTCGGTCCTGCTGCCTCCCTCTTCAGGTTTGTGGCGAACATCAAGCTGTTCGTCAGAAAAGCCAGCGACTTCAGCCGTTTTGGAAACAATCACCTCAATGGTCCCGGACCCACCAAGCTCTCTTTAGCGCCTGAACAAGTGGATTCATGAATGTGTCATAAGTGGGGACTCTTACTTCAGACATTAACACCGTCCAATTTCAATATCTCTTCGTGTACAACTATTTCAAACACAAAGCGAACAACTGTACGGAATCTAAGCTCCAAACCGACTTGGCACACACCACTATCAAGCCTTCAGAGAATATCTCTGATAGACTTAGACCGCAACCAGTTGGGCCAATTGTCCGGTTCTTAAATTGGTTTCAGTTGGGGTTGAAATGATTGGAAAGGTTGCTAGAATG
>JBFFVR010000185.1:0-3579 GCA_041570685.1 Promineifilaceae bacterium (SeqCode) | reverse complement strand
GATCGGTTTAGCAACTTTTGCTTACTCGGATGCTGGGGCTAGCAATTTGGAAGCTTTGGATCTAGCCTTATCGACTACGCGAGCAAATATATTGCCTTTGCTCATCGAAGGATTGCTGGGCGGGACTATCGTTAGCCTACTATTGATAGGGTTGCCTCAATTGCAACAGGTTCGTCCGACAGCATTATCTCCGCTAGCACTCAGTCTCAACACAAGATTAGTAGCCACATTTCTCGTATTTGCCGGCTTGTTAAGCTTTCTGTTAATCGTCATCGGTTTTGATTTGGCTATTAATTTGTCAATGGATCTTGCCGTAGAGCAGATGGCTCGTGACACACGGGCGATTGCAGCTAGAATTCCTGATTTTCGTGACAATCGCCAGTACCTCCTCGCTCGAACAAGTCAGATTGATGGATTAAGATCCGGAAACACCGAAACACAGCGGGCAGTGCTCGAGCAACTATTTCTATCTGGACCACATTTTCGATCGCTCTTTTTGGTCGATCCCGAAGGCAATGTTGTAACAGGACTACCTGGAGCAGCATCCGATGGTCTAACTACTCAGGAAGGAATAGCGGTTGAAGAGACTTTCAGAAGCGGGGCCCCTAATTTTAGTTCTGCTCAAGAACTGGAAGACGGCAGCTTTGTCCTGAGTATTATGGTGCCAATTCTAAATGCTAATGAAGAACCCTCAGCGGTATTGGTTGGGAGGGTACCGGATATTGCAATAGAAGGACTTGTCGCAGGCTTGCAAGGTACCCTTGGCGAGGGTGTTGGTTTTATTGTAGACGAACAGAATTTAGTAATCGGCCATCCAGACAGAAGAAATTTGCTCACAAATTGGTTAGCGCCAGACGGCCAAAAGATGGAACTTAATGGTGAGTTTACGGAGGGCTCAATATTTGTTGGCCCACAGGGAAGCACAAATTCACGTCAACTGGTTTATTATCAGAATGGTCCCGATCACCCCTGGCAAACAGTCATTACGCTGCCTTATGAGCTGGTGCTCGGTCAAGCACTCTCCATCTCCGCCCAATTGGCAGGCGTATTACTTATGGCCATGTTGGTAACGGCCGGATTCCTTCTATTACTAGGGCGGAGCGTAACAAGGCCGTTAATGGACCTTTTGCGCGCTTCCCAAGATATTGCCAGTGGCCAACTCACCACGTCAATTGAGCCTCAAGGTGACGATGAAATCGGGCGTCTCGGTCATGCTTTTGGGCAGATGCAACTGTCGCTTAAAAGACGCTTGGATGAACTATCATTATTACTATTAGTTAGTCAAGATGTTTCGAAAAGCATTGATTTGGGACAAGGAATGCCGACCGTGCTTCGAGGCGCATTGCGAGGCACTGGAGCGGCTGGCGCAAGAATTGTGGTGTTAAATCCTGCCGGACGGCAGCCGCTTACCTACGCTGAAGGGCCTGCAAGCACCTCCATGGCCAAATACGACCGGACTATTATGAGGCTTCTCCGGCGGCAAAATGAAATGATCCTATCTGATCCTCGCAAAGTGAGCCAAGTTCTGAAAAATGGCCATGGTATGGATGAAAAGCCCAATGCACTCGTTGCTCTGCCATTGATAACCCGCGATCGTTTTCAGGGCGTCTTTTGGATTACCTACCGACAGGCACATAATTTTGACAATATTGAGTTGAGTTTTTTACGGACATTATCAAGCCAGGCGTCCGTTCTTGTTGAAAATGCCCGATTATATGCTATGGCCGAAGGCGGGCGTCGCCGATTAGCAGCTGTACTTACCAGCACAACAGACGCGGTAATTGTAACCGATCCAACCGAGAGAATTCTGCTGATAAATCCGGCCATGGAACAGCACTTTGGACTTAATTCGGCTGATGTTATTGGTCGTCCAGTTACTTCGGTAATTCATCTAGAACCTCTCGTGAAAGCCTTGACGACCGATTCCAAAAAAACACATCAAGTCGAGGTGGCTACGGAAGACGGAAAGGTAATGTATACCAGCGCCTCGACGATTGTTAATAACGAAGGTCAAGCCATCGGCCGAGTAGCAGTTTTGCGGGATATAACTCATCTAAAAGAGCTAGATGAAATGAAATCCGAGTTTGTTGCCACTGTTTCGCACGATCTCCGTAGCCCGCTTACGTATATGCAGGGATATGCCACTATGCTGCCCATGATCGGCGAGTTGGAACCGAAACAAGAAGCTTATGTGAGCAAGATATTGGGCGGCATCAGGCAAATGACGACCCTGGTAGACGATCTTCTTGATCTTGGCAGATTAGAGGCTGGTGTTGACCTAAAACTAGGACCTGTCCGTGTAAGAGAACTATCGACCAGCCTGTTAGATGAATTTCGACAGCCGGCCAAAGAAAACGGCTTGCAATTGGTTAGTCGACCAGGCGAAGAGGTGTCAGAGTTTATTGCCGATAGTTCGCTTGTACGCCAGGCAGTGGCAAACTATATAAATAACGCCATTAAGTATGCCCCAAATAGCGGCGAGCTATTGTTGTTCACTGAACGTGAGGGGGAAGACATCGTGATAGGGGTTATCGATAATGGACCAGGAATTTCAGCCCAAGATCAATTGCGTTTATTTGAAAAATTTTATCGAGTACAAGAATCTCGAAAACCACAGATAAAAGGTTCTGGTTTGGGACTTTCGCTGGTTAGATCTATTGCCAATCGTCATGAGGGACGTGCCTGGTGTGAAAGCCGTCTTGGCGTAGGAAGTGCATTTTATATTAGCTTACCAATTAAGGGACCGAAGAAAGGGTTATAGCTACCCTCGATTGCATTCATCCTAGCCCGAGGCTGTTTCAGGATCACATATCTCATTTCGATATGATCGTCTAAATAGTCCCATCTTACTTAGCGAACATCTTCAATATTGCAGCCGGATTTTCCCTAGGGCCGCCAATAAATCATCTGGTAACTCTGCGTTTAACGTCAGGAGCATATCGTCAGAAGGGCGCTTGAAGGACAGTTTATTGGCATGTAAGAATTGACGCGCCAATAATGGGCTACCCTTTTTATTGCCATAAACCGTATCCCCCACAATTGGATGGTTTATATAGGCGAGATGAACACGTATCTGATGGGTTCGGCCAGTGTAAGGAGAACATTCCAACAAAGAATAGTCCGAACTCTGGGATCGTAATGCCACTAAAGTTTGAGCTGTCTTTGCCTGCGCCGAAGAGCCTGCTGGGATAACTGCCATGCGTTTACGATCCTTCACGTCGCGGCCAATTGGAGCATCGACCAGAATTTCCGATTTGACAAATCGGCCGTGCACCAGCGCAAGGTAGCCCTTTTGTATGTACCGCTCTTGAAATTGCAGTTGCAGATGACGTAGGGCAACATCATTCTTGGCCACTATGATTAATCCCGAGGTATCCTTGTCGAGCCGGTGGACTATCCCAGGTCGCTTTTCCTGACCGATGCCTGGTAAATCTGGATAATAAGCCAGAAGGGCGTTAACGAGCGTCCCGGAATCGTGTCCTGGAGACGGGTGTACAACCATGCCTGCCGGTTTGTTAATAACCGTAACATCATCGTCTTCATAACATATTTCGAGTGGGATGTTCTCTGCAAGGATTT
>JBFFVR010000184.1:0-3579 GCA_041570685.1 Promineifilaceae bacterium (SeqCode) | reverse complement strand
GGCTAGTTCGCAAACCATATGCATCAGCCATTTCTAAAGAAGAGTGACGTCGGCCCAAGACGGTTAGATTTGCTCCATTCAAGGCCAATACCTGAGCAACAAGCATGCCTAATTTTCCTGGGCCAATAACTGCGATTTGTTCTGAAGGGGAGATAACGGCTTGTTCCAGTATGCGTAAAGTAGCCGCCATAGGCTCAGTAAAAACAGCTTGTTCGTTGCTAACACTATCGGGTACTTCGTATAGGTTATCGATAGGTAAAGACATGAAATCTGCGAAGGCGCCATTTCGGTTGTGGATTCCGATTACAGTCCGGCTTAGGCAATGTTCAGGTCCCTCCCCAAGACAAACGTCACAATGTTGACAACCAATGTTGATACTCCCAACGACTCTTTTACCTTGCCAACTAGATTCGGGAGCTTCTTGAACTAGTCCAACGAATTCATGGCCAAGAATGCCTTCAAATTCTGCATATCCCTTAACTATTTCTAGATCCGTTGAACAGATGCCAGCGACTAATATCTTAATAATGGCTTCATCTTTGGAAGAATCTGGAAATGAGCTATCACGACTATATGTTAGCTTTCCGTGCCTTACCGTCAGCGCTTGCATGATATTAGCTCCATTTTAAAAAGACGGTGCCCTGAGAAATTTTCTATATCGAATCCGAAATCAGGAGTTAGGTTGACGGATTCATATTAATCCAACTTAAGGCTGTGGTTCGTCTGTTGGAGAAGGTGTCTGGCTCTGGACGTCTTCTGTATTTTCTAGATCCTCATCCGGACCAAGCTGAATTTGAATGATAAGTTCATCTATCCAAGCGACAAGATCAGCCAATTCTGGATTTATTGCGTCAAGCCAGCCAGTCTCATATACATCCTCCTCCCCCCTTAAAAAGATGCTGTTTGGCCAGGTTTGTTGCAAGATATCAGCCGTCCCAGTTTGAAGCAGATCCGCCTCCGCTAGTTGGTTTGTCAAACTCAAGACGATAGTGCTCGTAATGGTTCCAGTCATTATTTGATTTTCTGCTGCCATTAAGGAGGCGGTATTATCTTGGAACACAGTGAGATTTAGGCCGTCGTCCCTTTCAAAATGAAGCAGCGCGGGCAACGGAACGATTCTTTCCGGAACCTCATCTTGATTCAAATCGACCAATTCATTTGCCAGCCCATCCAGAGCGACATATACAGGAAGAATCGAGCTAGGTAATGTCAATTCAGGACAGGTAAATCGAAGAAATATATCCTCTTTGTCATCCGCGATATACAGCTCTTCGAATCCGGGACCCTTAGGGCAATTTATCACGTATCGATCTCTCAAATTATCGGACTCTATGTCCTCCCTAACTTGCAGAAGAGGCAGAATTTCCTCGCCGAAATCGCTGGGGGTTTGGACGGCTGCCTCGTTGGCTTTCCAATGCCATATTTGCCCATTTTCAGTGATTACAACAGTATGAGCAGCATGAAATAGTGTCGCGGATCGCCGTAAGCCAAACAGCGTATTATCAGGAAAATGTGGTCCTAATAATGCAGCCGTATAATTTTCTAAGCTAGCAAGCAATCTACGATCTTGTAACCAGCCAGATCCGGATTCTCCTAGGATGGGAAGCTCATATTCAAGCCTGACGCACATTGGGCAGTCCGGCGCGAGAGGCTCGAGCTCAATTTCCTTTAGTGCCTGTTGTAATTCAATAAGTACCTGTGGCTGGTTGTTGATTTCAACCACCTGTCCAGTTTTTTCATCAGTAACTTCAACCTGGCTGGATATGTTAGCCGATATACGTCTATCTAATCCGACCCCTGGAATCTGATAGCTTACGATGACTGCAATTTGTTGGTAATCAATAGGCGTGACAGTCGGACTTGGTGTAGATGTTGAGGGTGGTGGAATCAGAGTCGGAAGAGGCCGAGCAGTGGCTGTAGGATAAATCGTGGGAACAGAATCGCTTGATTCCTGGTGTTGATCATTTCTATCAGCGGCTGCTGCTTGGTCATCCTTTAAGGACGTGGGACCTCTTGAGCTACTAGCTTCATTTTCGCAGCCGAGTAGCATCAATAGAACAATTATCACGATGAAAATCGCAACGGTACGGTCTCGTCTCAGCATTACAACCCTATCTCACCAACACCATTACCCCAGCAAAAAAGAGGAATAAACTCATAGCCCATGGGAGGCTGTCCTTACAGCTTCTTAAAAATGTCGTTGTAACACCAGCACGATTATTCATTCTGCCATCCGAATAAGATTCGGACATAGGTAAGTAGTATATTCTGATTATAACAACGGGGGAATCAAGGTCAATTTGGTCATAGCTTCTTAAAGACAATAAAAAGGATGCTAGCGAGGAACCGAATGAATACAACCTTACAATCCATTTTAAATAATGGAATATCGCCCTAAGAGATAGTCTGAAATAACCGGTTACTGAAATAAAATTAGTCACCAACAAATGAATCGTCAGAAATCAACAAAGCTTGTTGCGTCTAATACTTTAAGGTTTTTTCGATTGACATTGGCATTATCTGACAATTATAATGCAAATGAAATCTTGCCCTGAATGGTGCTGTAGGCGACAGTCATAGACTGAAGCGTTTTAGAGTCTCCTATAGTGTGCCGACACGCTCCCAGTATCGATTTAATCGGTAGAGCGAACAATTGTCTCAGGCCACCACGAGATTCGTAGCATTTAGTAATCGCCTATGTCTTGGTAAGCCAGACCCCCTTATCAAGCCACTCGGGGCATTTTTTGTTTACCTTAGCTCACCCCTCTACCATATTTCTTTGCTATCTCTAGAACTTCCGCAACAGGCAGCTTATAACGCCTGTTTCCGTCTCTGCCAATCATGGATTCCGCCATAAACAGACTGTTATAAATTGCCTCTTCTACTGCTTCGATGACGGCTAAGCCAAGCTTATTAATCATGATTTGTTCGTTCATAATCGCTTTGTCCATGTGGACAAACCCATTCTGAATTTCTGGGATAAGACCGGCCGTGCTGAAAGCAATTACAAAATCCCCACTACCCCCATGACAGGTGCTTCCAGTCCGGGCCAGGCCAAATGTTGCCCGCCGGCATAATCGACCAAGTTGACGCCCATTTAATGGAGCGTCGGTCGCCAGAACGATCATGATCGAGCCTGCAGATGATGGTCCTTTGCTATCAGGGGATTGCAGGTGTCTCCCCAAAGGCAGGCCATCAATTGTTATTTCAGATGGTTGACCATAGTTGCTTTGAATTAGAGCCCCAACTATAAAACCACCGAACTCTTCGGGAATAACACGGCTGGCGGTACCAATACCACCCTTCCAGCCAAAACAAGAAGTCCCCGTTCCCGCTCCTACTGCGCCTTCGTCAACATCTCCTTTGGTCGCCTGAGACATGGCATGACGAACTTCAGTCAAACCGATCGGCCGTCCGTGAATGTCGCTTAAATATCCGTCACTTGTTTCCCCAACTAGTGGGTTTACACTAGCGTAACCTTGCCGGCCTTGCCCCTCATGGCCAATACCGATATGCGGATTTTTCTCTAATGCCAGTGTTATTAGAGCATCGGCTACCCTAGGTACGTTTAGAGTTCCT
>JBFFVR010000183.1:0-3580 GCA_041570685.1 Promineifilaceae bacterium (SeqCode) | reverse complement strand
CGATTAGAGTATAATGGTCGAAGAAGTAAATTGGAAGATACATAAAGTGTCGGCTGCAGATATTTCCGAATGGGGCAACCCGAGACCCAACTTCAAGTGGCCAGTCAGCGTTGAGCATCTTATCGCGGCCTCACCAGAGAGCGTCTGGGAAGCTATCTCGACGCCTGGCAATCTTGAACGGTGCCACCCATTTTGTGCTGAGAATCCGGTGGAAGTGTGGCCTGGCGCAGGGGCCCGCGATCAAATTCATTATTTGAGCGGTTGGGTCTACGTCCGGCAGTTTTGCCGCTGGATCGATGGCGTTGGCTACGATCTCGAAATTGGCGAACAAGGCGGGCGTAAATCTTTCGTTTCATGGCGCACGAAACCGCATGACGACGGAGGCTGCAGCTTGCGGATAGCTGTCTATCCACATCCGTTTCAAGAAGCGCCATTGCTCATTCGATGGGCACCACACACCTTCTATATTGCCCCCAGGCTCAGAAGCTACCTGTCGTCGGTTTTAAGAGGTTTTGAGTGGTATGTGGTCCGTGGGACACCGGTACCTCGAAATCAGTTCGGCACTCATCCCTGGTTTTCGGCCGGGGCTTCGTAAATGTTTACAGCCGGGATATATCCATCGCTTGTGACTGTGAAGTCCCAAATGACCAATTCTGCCACCAAATCGCTTGAGTATTAATTCAAGCCAAATGGCGGGTAGCGTTGGAGCCGGGCTTAGAAACACGTGGCAAGAAGCTCTTAACCTACTTATACTATTTGTGTTCGGTAATTTGTCCGGTTAGGGACGAATATTCTGTGACTTGTTCAACCTTTCCCTAGGTCTCGTGATTTGCCGACTACCATCCAGTATAGGCAATAGTTAGGCATTGAATACTCAGGAGTCGGAACCCGCATGAAAATTATTGTGGATGTTGATGATGTGCTGGCCGATACTTTCGGTGCTCTCGAGGATCGGTTCGGCAAAGCCGCGGATGCTACTGGAGAAGACCTGCAACTTTATTTCCCTGGAACTAACGTAAAGTCAATCCTCAACAACGTGGAATTCCATGTGGCGATCCCTCCGCTGGATGGCGCCGCCGAAGGCGTCCGCTGGCTTCTAGAAGCGGGTCACAGCGCCCGCTACCTTTCATCCCGGCCCCCTGCGATGGAAGATCCCACAAGAGAGTGGCTACGTCACTGGCAGTTTCCCGAGATTCCGCTCCAGTGCCTGGGCCGAGATAAGAAGAAAGCCGCCCTTGCTATTGATCCCTACGATCTACTCATAGATGATATGCTGACGTACCTGACAATCGCCAGGGATCGCGGTAAGCGAGCGATCGCCTTTGCTAACGCATGGAATACAACCTGGAACGATTTGAGTGTCAAGGGTTGGAGTGAGATAAACGATGTCATCTAGGCACATGGATATGTCTGCGATGATACGAATCGGCCGGTGCATTCCAAATACATCAATGGATAAGGAATAGTCAATGGCAGAATTCATCAACGCAAACAGAGACAGCTGGGCAATGCTTGCCAAAGACCATTATAAGGCTTTCAGGTCAATTCTAATGGCAAATGAATCGACGCTTAGCCAGACTCAGATGCAGGAATTGGGCAATATCAAAGGCAAAAAACTGATTCATCTCCAATGTAATACTGGGGCTGACACGATTTCGCTGGCTAGAATGGGCGCCGCGGTCACTGGCGTGGATTTGGTTCCGGAGAACATCCACTATGCCAGAAAGCTAGCTATCGATTGTGGTATTGATGATGCTCGCTTTATTGAATCGAATGTCCTCGAAATCATGGAAAAGCATGATGAGAAGTATGACATTGTCTACACAACCGAAGGGGTCTTGGGCTGGCTTCCTGATTTATTCTTATGGGCCCGGAATGTGCGACATTTGTTGGCGGACGATGGTTTCCTTTATGTCCTAGACGGTCACCCGTTTTTTATGGCTTGGGATGAGGAAAAGCTACCGGATTTGGTTGTCAAATATCCTTATTTCAAGAAGTCGGCCGATCGGGGTGAATGGATAGGCGGCTATGCCTCCCAATCCAAGGAAGCTGTCAATTACTCCTGGATGTACACTATCGGTGAAATCATTAATGCGCTAGGTCAAGCAGGGTTGCATATTGAGTGGTTTCACGAATTTGACTGGCTGTATTATCGACTGTCCGAAATGAAACAGAAAAAAGATGAGAATGGAAATTGGGCCTTCCCCAATTTACAGGGACAGTTGCCATTCACCTTTTCCCTTAAGGCGACTATAAGATAGGAAACCCTTCAAAATATTACTCAAGCCTTTCATTAGACATGCGGCTACGTATGTCATGGTGTATCGTCCTATCCAATTTGACAATTTTCCTGAAAGGCAGCTAAATGAGTACACAACTTCTGTTTCCGATATCGCGCCAATGGTTCGACAAGATGTCCTTCTCATGGCTGGGGAAGAAGACCACGTGATCCCATTAAAAGAATTCCAGAAAAACATGGATGGTATGGTTAACGCGAGATCGCTGACAGGCCGGATATTCATCGCAGAAGAACAAGCCCAAAATCACTGCCAGGTGGGAAATATGCAGTTAGCATTGGACGGGATCTTGGAATGGATTGCTGGAAGATAATTTGCCCAGTTAAAAAAGTCGCAGTAAAGTTATTTTGCTAGGTGGCCGCGGTCATATTGTTGATCAGCGACCGTTTCCTATCCGGTATGGAAGTTAATGGATTCGTTGGGGCGATCATCGCCGCAATCGGCATTGCTTTCGTCACCTGGCTCGTTAGTTGGTTGCTGGATCTCTTAGGATTATTCTAAGTTGAATTCATAGCGGTTGGTGGCTCGAAATTCTCGAGTCACCAACTGTACACTCAATTTTTAACAAGAATTGGGCAATTACTCGCTCGAAAAATTAAGTAAGATAATCGCAGATTGAACCATGCTTTTGTATTTAAGCAGGTCCCGTTCAATTGCATTTGGTTCAAAAATCACCCCGCCGCAGTTGTCACAACAGTTTTTAACCGTTTTTCCAGTAAAGATTCTTGACGTGAGTTTTCTGTCTGTTTCAGGTTTGTATGTCTTAGCATTCAGACAAAACATTTGTATCTAATCCTGTTAAAGGGAGGATTTAATGATGAAGAGATGGGGCGCGCTGATAACGGTCTCTTTGGCGATGTTCATCATCGTTATCGATACGACGATAATGAATGTCTCGATCTCGGCCTTAGTAGAGGATCTGAATACAACCGTATCTGGCATACAGGCTGCTATCTCGATTTATGCCCTGGTGATGGCGGCATTTATTCTCATTGGCGGCAAGCTAGCAGATATCGTCGGTAAAAAGCGTATATTTGTAATCGGTCTTATCATTTATGGCATCGGTACGACCATCGCTTCATTCAGCCAGAATCTGGGCATGCTTATCTTTGGTTGGTCGATATTAGAGGGTCTTGGCGGAGCGCTTATGATCCCCAACATACAGACGATTCTTCGCGGTGAATATGAAGGGGAAGACCTGGCGTTTTCTTATGGCATCATTGGTGCCGTCGGGGCGGTTGGAGCAGCTGTAGGACCGATAGTTGGCGGCTTTTTTACCACCT
>JBFFVR010000182.1:0-3588 GCA_041570685.1 Promineifilaceae bacterium (SeqCode) | reverse complement strand
TTTACCACTTCTTTCATGTGTGATAGAGCATTAACATGGCGAATTTGATATCCGGCCTCTTCCAGTGTGCGACAAACATCCCAAAATTGTTCGATTCCATCAGCGGCGACATGTTCCAAATAGGGTCCTTTGATGACGCCCAAAACAGGTTGATTGGAACCAGAACTTTTTTGCCAGTCAGAACAGATGACGCTGGCGACAAGTTGCATGCTCCGGATATCCGAGGTGAAAAGGCCAATATGATCAAGGGATGGTGATAAGGGAATGACCCCGTCACGAGGTATTCGATCGTAGGTGGGTTTGAGCCCGACAACTCCACAAAAGGCTGCCGGCCGATTAATTGAGCCTATTGTTTGGCTACCGGTGGCGACGGGACACAATTTTGCCGCTACGGCGGCTGCTGATCCGCTGCTTGATCCCCCAGGAGTATGATCCAAATTATAAGGATTTCTACTGGGTCCTGGAGCAAAATAAGCGAACTCAGTTGTAACAGTTTTACCCATTATCAATGCGCCAGCTCTACGTAATCTTTTTATACTACTGGCTTCAAAACCCTGTAATTCTTCAACAGGTAGCTCACTGCCTGCTCTGGTTTCATATCCAGCAACATGGAAAATGTCTTTTACTCCGATGGGAACACCGAAAAGAGGCGGACGCTCTTCTGGATTTGGGTACCTTACCTGGAGAATATTTGCATCTCTTCTTAACCTTTCGAACCGATCCGCTTCGGGGATAAATGCTAGCACCGCTGGTTCAAGCCGCTCATAAACATTTTCCAATTCAGTTAGATATGATTGTAATTCCACCTCGCCCGAGCTTAGAAGTCTTACGAGGTCATCCAATGGTGTTTGCAAGATATCCAGCATCGCTTATCTTACTCAGTAAGTGGTTTCATTTTTTCGGCCGCTAGAAGGGCTGCATCAACAATATGCTGATAACCCGTACACCGGCAAAGATTTCCGGAAATAGCCTCGCGAATCTCTTCTTCGGTCGGATTTTGTTTTTCTTGAAGGAATGAGACCAATGTCATCAGGAATCCTGGGGTGCAGAAGCCACACTGTAGACCGTGCGCTTCCCAAAATGCAACTTGAAGAGGATGCATTTGCAATTGATTATTGGCATCGGTTGTGGCTAAGCCTTCGACGGTTTGAATCGTATGACCATCAGCTTGAACCGCTAACATTATACAAGACCGAACCGGAAGACCATCCAACAAAACCGTACAAGCGCCACAAACGCCTTGTTCACAGCCTACGTGTGTACCAGTTAATTTGAGTTCATGTCGCAAGAAATCGCTAAGCAACATTCTAGGTTCAACTTCACGATTAAACGCCCGACCATTTACCTTTAAGCTCACGGGATATTTGCTAGTCATCTGGTTGTAATCTCTATTATTCCTATGCTGATTGAGTGGCGCGATCAAATGCTTTGTTCAAAGCTCGAATTGTCAATACGCGTGATAAATGACGTAAATAGGGTACGGAAGCATGGATATTGCCTGTTAGCGACAATTCCTTTTCTGCGTCCTTGGCGACTGCTTCCAGTAGATTCTCTGAACGCTCTTCATTTAACAGTAAACCCGCAGCAGATTGGGCGATTACCGGTGTTTCACCTGCGTTAAGATAAACGATTCTTGCCTGACGGCATACCGCCTTTGCATCAAGCGTTATTAATACGGCGACGCCTAAAAGAGCGTAGTCGCCTTTGCGCCGGGCAAATTCAACAAAGCTATATCCTGTCCCATTGGGCATCCTAGGAATCGAAATTTCGACGATAATTTCATCGTCGGCAAGGGCAGTAGTGAAAATACCTTGGAAGAAATCCTTTGCCTCCACCCATCGTTCCCCTGAGCGATTCCTCATCCTTATTCTGCCGTCCAAAGCGACTAACAATACAGGTAATTCAGCGGCTGGATCGGCGTGCGCCAGGCTTCCGCCAATCGTGCCTCGATTGCGAATCTGCGGATGGGCGATAAGGGGCATCGCTTCATGGATGAGCGGCAAGTGATTTCGCACCTGTGGATCTTTTTCGAGCTGGTGATGCCGGGTCAAAGAGCCAATCAACATATCACCCGAATTTCCCCTTTTAATATAGGCAAGATCAGATAGTCTATTTAAGTCAACCAATACTGTTGGCTGAACTAATCGAAAATTCATTGCCGGGATCAGGCTCTGCCCCCCAGCAAGCAGCTTAGCTTCATCGCCATTTTCTGCTAAGATCTCTAGCGTAGAAGACAGCGAATCAGGAGCTAAATATTCAAAGGGCGCTGGCTTCATGTAGCGGGATCCTTTTCTCAAATGAGGTGAAATACCGGTGGGTTTACTTCGGTATATTGGCAGGTAAAGCATGATCATTATCGTGAAATCATAACAAGTTGTCAACTGCTGGATTCAAAAATGAGACGCGTGTCCATCATCGGAATTGGGCAAATGCCCGTAAAGAAATCATACCAACGAAGTCTTGGCAAGCTAGCGGCTGAAACTTGCCGCCTGGCAATCGAAAATGCGGGAGGAGCGCCTGTAGATGCAGTATATGTCGGAAACATGCTTAGCGATGAATTACAGCAGCAGAAACACCTGGGTGCTCTAATCGCTGATGAAGCAGGTTTGCCAGGGATTGAGGCGGTTCAGGTGAGAGCGGCTACGGCTTCAGGAGCGGCGGCGATTAGGGTTGGTTACCTGGCTGTTGGTAGTGGCGCCATTGAAACCGCATTGATCGTGGGTATTGAGAAAATGAGTAGTGGCACTGCGACACCGGCATTGGCCAAGGCCCTCGACGCAAAGCGAGAAGTATCAGACGGGGCAACGCTCATTAGCCAGAACGCCAGACTGATGCGTCTTTACTGCCAGAAGTATGATCCTCCAGCTGACGCCCTGGCTCATTTTTCGGTCAATGCCCACAATAATGCCCAAAACAATCCATATGCGTTATTTAAAAACAAACAATACTCTCCTAACGATGTCATTTCTTCACGCATCATCTCTCCGCCAATTCGTTTGTTAGATTGTTCTCCTGTCTGTGATGGTGCGGCCGCTGTGCTTTTAGCGCCCAGTAATCGTGCCCGAGAATTTACTGAGCATCCGGTTCAAATTCTTTCTTCGGCAGTAGCAACGGATCGATTTCGGATGATTGACCGGCCGAATCCTCTTTCATTATCAGCTTCGCAGGTATCGGCGGAAAAAGCGCTCCTAGATTCTGGAATAAAACGATCGGAAGTCAGTTTCTTTGAGGTGCATGATGCTTTCAGCATCATGTCATGCCTTGCACTTGAGGCAACAGGCTTCGCGCCAGTCGGAGAGGGATGGCGGCTCGCTGTTGATGGAGAAATCAAGCTTGATGGAAGAATTCCTATTTGTACCATGGGGGGCCTTAAGGCTAGAGGACATCCCATTGGCGCCACAGCAATCTATCAAACTTGCGAGATTGTATTACAGTTAACCGGCCTGGCCGGTCCAAACCAGATACCAGATGCCCAGATTGCCATGATGCAAAGCATCGGCGGTGTCGCTTCAACCGTGATTAGCCATGTTTTCGCTAATTAACAACGGTACTCTGAGTTTTGGATTTTTTGATTTGTTCTCGAATGCG
>JBFFVR010000181.1:0-3600 GCA_041570685.1 Promineifilaceae bacterium (SeqCode) | reverse complement strand
CCGACAGGACCACGCGAACAGGCGATGTGGCTAACAAAATAGGCACCTACAAACTCGCCGTCGTCGCTCGGGAGAATGGCGTTCCCTTCTATCCAGTCGTACCGACAAGCACCATAGATCTAAATTTAGAACACGGTGACTTGATACCCATAGAAGAAAGACCACAATCTGAAGTGCTGAATGCTATTGACCGACCTTTGGCTCCCGAAGGTATTTCAGCCCGTAATCCAGCCTTTGATGTAACGCCTCATCGATATGTCACAGGCATCGTAACTGAGGCGGGAATCGTATATCCACCATTCGCAATTAATCTACACAAAGCTGTTCAATCAGAACAAGGTTAGGGAAAGGAAAAACAAAGCGTTGTTTTGAAGGATTTGAACCTTTTTCCTTGATTCGATAAGACCCAAGTAAGATGGAAGAAATACCAGTTGTTATCCTATGTGGAGGTCAAGGAACGCGCATGCGCGGTCAGACGCCAACAAAAAAGGAATTAGTTACCATAGGAAGCAAGCCGGTTATTTGGCATGTCATGCGCATTTTTTCAGCCTACGGCTTCAATCGCTTTATCTTGACGCTTGGTTATCAAGCTGATCGGATGAAGCGATATTTTCTCGATTATGAGGTTATGAGCAGAGACTCGACCGTTTATCTTGGTGATCAGGAGGAAAAAACCCAAATAAAATATCATAAAAGTGCTGAGCATCCGCCTTGGGAAGTGGTACTGGCTGACACCGGACTAATGACCGAGAAAGCCAGTCGTATCGCTCGGGTTCGCAAACACCTGACTGAAGAGCGATTCTTTATCGCCTATGGCGACGATGTCAGCGACGTCAACTTGAATGCCTTAATTAAGTTTCATCTGAATCATGGAAAAAAAGCCACAATTACGGCGGTACAGATTCAATTGCCTTACGGAGTCGTTGATGCCGACGAATCAGGGCTTGTGGAGGGATTTGTTGAACGTCCAAGACTCCCGTATTGGATAAATGGTGGGTTTATGCTCTTTGAGAGAAGCGTCCTTGAAATGATGTCAGATGGAGATGAAGTCAGTTTAGAAAAAGACATTCTACCAATATTGGCTGAGAAAAATCAGCTCATGATTTACCGGCACAAGGGATTCTGGCAGTCAATGAATACGATGAAAGACAACTTACAGCTCGAAGAAATCTGGCGTAGTGGCGCACCTTGGAAGATTTGGTGACCAACGACCAAGCAAAGGTAGTTGACGACGATCTTCTAAATAGGAATAGCGTTCTGCTTGTGGTTCGGGCTTGGTATATTCTAGTTCAGTATTATTAGTCCTCAGGGATGGAGAAAAAGATTGAATAATAATTATTGGCTGAATAAACGGGTATTTGTATCCGGATGCAATGGTTTTCTGGGCTCGTGGTTGACGAAAGGTTTGGTTGCGACCGGGGCCGAGGTGATAGGATTAATACGCGATCACGTACCTCAATCGAATTTGATTCGATCAGGTAATTATGACCGCATTACCGTTGTCGATGGTGATATTACTAATTATGAACTTGTTGAACGGGCCTTGGCCGAGTATGAAGTAGAAATTGTATTTCATTTGGCGGCCCAAACTATAGTTGGAATCGCTAATCGGGCTCCCTTATCTACATTCGAAACAAATATTAAAGGCACCTGGGTTCTCCTTGAAGCTGCGCGACGCATCCCTACAATAAAAGGAATTGTCGTCGCCAGCAGCGATAAGGCTTATGGGGAACAAACTGACTTGCCTTATTGCGAGGATTCCCCCCTAACCGGTCAACACCCATACGATGTGTCAAAGAGTTGCGCTGATTTGATATCCCGTGCTTATGCCCAAAGCTATCTCATGCCCATCGTGGTTACCCGCTTTGCCAATCTTTATGGGGGTGGTGATTTGAATTGGAATCGTATTGTCCCAGGTACCGTTCGTTCCGTATTAAGGGGAGAGCGACCCGTAATTCGATCCGATGGCACCTTTCGGCGAGATTATCTTTACGTCGAAGATGCTGTGGACGGTTATTTGACAATTGCTGAATGTCTTGAGGATTCAGATATTCATGGAGAAGCTTTTAATTTTGGCTTGGACCATCCGACCACTGCCCTTGAGATGGTTCAAACTATCGTGAGCATATCCGATTATCCAAATTTAGAGCCAATCATACTGAACCAGGCACGGAATGAAATACCGGACCAGTATCTATCTTCTAGTAAAGCGCATAGAGTTTTAGACTGGCATCCGAGTCACGATTTGGAACAAGGCTTGCGCAAAGCCATGAGCTGGTATGCTGAATTCCTGATGACCATGGATTAGTTTGATGCGCATCTTGGTTACTGGGGCGACTGGTTTTATTGGCAAGCATCTCGTACTCGAATTGGCCGAGGCAGGACACGAAGTAATCATATTAAATCGGTCTGAAGCATCCCCCTTTCTCAATATTTCACCAGAAAAAGTCTTCTCAGAATTCAACTTCGTACATGGGGATCTTCGCAATTTCAACTTGATATCCCGAGCACTTCGTGACGCCGCCCCAGAGGTCGTCATACATTTGGCCGCAGAAGGCGTGAGTGATCCTTTTTTGAGTCCTTACAAAGCCATTCGCAATAATATCACCGGTACCATAAATCTTCTTCGGGCCTGCTTTGAAAACCAATCCTTAGGGAGCGCTCCAGTTAAATTTATCGTTGGTCGTACGCCAGGCGAGGACGCGCCCAGCAACATCTACGCGGCCAGCAAGTCAGCTGGCTGGAAATTCTGCGAGATGTTTGTACGAATGCATGGCTGGCCGATCATCGGAGCGAAAATATTCCAAACCTATGGTCCTGGCCAGTCAAACAATATGCTTGTCTCGGGAGCTATAGCAGCGGCTATTAACGACAGCGATTACCCGCTTACTTCTGGGACCCAGGCCCGTGATTGGATTTACGTTTCCGATGTTGCAATGGCATTGGCTACTGTTGCGACAACTCTAATCACACCTGGTGAATCAATAGACATTGGCACTGGAAATGCAACGACGGTGGCAGAGGTTGCCAGAATGATTTTTGAACTCGCCGATAGTTCCGGGAGGCCACTAATCGGCGCACTCCCAGATCGAGCTGGAGAATCCGAGCATCTTATCGCGGATACGGATAAAACCTTTCGTCAAATCGGGTGGCAGGCAAAACTGACGCTTGAAGAAGGACTTGAGATGACTTTGCGGAACTATACGCCATCTGAATGGGCAAAAGCGGACAAGAGATAGTTCTATTTTTTTCAGAATATAACGCTGCGACTCCTGTTAGCTTTAGGATAACTAATTTTGTAAAAAGTATACTCTACGCAAAAAAACAGCCGGCCTAATAGGCCGGCTGCTTAAAATCAAGTTCTTAGGCTCATAATTAGCCAGTCTTAACTTCGATTCTCTTCGAAACCTGGGGTTCAATTTCCAGCTTAGGAATCGTCAGCGTTAGAACACCATTCTTAAATACCGCATCAGCCATAGCTAAATCGTACTTATTCGTTGGTACCCGCACAGTTCTGGAGAACGAACCATAAGTTCGCTCAGCTCGATAGACATAGCCTTCCTGTTCTTCCCAGGCTTGCTTCTTTTCACCACTTATGGT